>DMRT01000011.1 GCA_003455235.1 Chitinophagaceae bacterium | reverse complement strand
ATGGGAGTGTGGCACGCAAACCGGCCGGCAATTGGGTGGATTGGTTAGGCGCCGATGGAATGGAAGGACTGGTAAGTCCTACCAACGCCAATAATTTATGGGGCACTTCACAAAATGGTTCTTTATACCGTTCTACCAACGGGGGCAACAGTTACTCGGGTTTAACAAAACCATCTGCCGGCAACTGGGTAACGCCACTCGCCAGTCACCCCACTACCGAAACAACCATCTATGGCGGGTGGACAGGCTTTTACCGCTCCACCAACAGCGGCAGTGCATGGACATTGCTTTCGGGCGCCACCATCACCGCAGCACTGGATGATATTGCCGTGGCTCCTTCCAACACCAATTACCTGTATGCATCGAGAGGTAATGCTTTATATGTGTCTACCGATGGAGGTACCAACTGGGTAACCCGTACTGCACCTGGAACCATCAGCGATATCTGTGTACACCGCAGCATTCCCGACAAGATATACATCACCACTACCGGCAGTTCCAATAACGTGCAGCTCTCCACCGATGCCGGTGCCACGTTCACTCCCATATCAACCGGCCTGCCTTCGGTAGCCGCCCGTTCGGTAGTGATTGAGAACAACGCCGTGCAGGGTTTGTATGTTGGCATGAACACCGGTGTATATTATAAGAACGATACCATGAGTACCTGGCAAAACTATACCGGCAACCTGCCCACCGTGGCTGTGAATGAGCTGGAGATCCAGTACAATGCCGGTAAGTTGCGGGTGGCTACCTATGGTCGTGGCGTGTGGGAAACACCGTTGTTTGTTGGCGGGGTGGTGGCGGTTAAATGGCTTTCCTTCACGGCCATAAAAAACAATGGCCGGGTGCAGCTCAATTGGAAGGTGAACGGGGAGAAGCCCAATACAAAGTATGAAGTACAGAAAAGCAGCGACGGAAGTTCATTCAGTGCTGCCGGCCTGGTAAATGGCAGCGGTATGAGTACGGCTGATTATGTATTTGCCGATGCCGCTGAAAAAAATACCCGGTACTACCGCATCAAAGAAATTACTGCAGACGGAAGAAACTATTACAGTCATATTGTAGCAGTAATGGGCGATGGCAGAGCCGGCAAACTGCTGGTGGCACCTAACCCGGTAACGGATGGCAACCTGCGTTTCAGTTTTGCCGGCGCCGATGCACAAAGTTTTGAAGCGGATATCTACAGCACCGATGGGAAGCTGATGCAGGTGCACAAACAAATGGACGGGGCCGGCTTCATCAGTATATCGCATTTGCCCGATGGCGTCTATACGCTGCTTATCCGCCAGGGTAAGGAACAATACCGGGCTTCGTTTGTGAAGAAAGATTAATCCGTATTGCCTGCCTATATCTTCTTTTACCGGTTCGGGCATAATTCGTACTTTCCCTTTCCAAACTAAAGCAAATGAAAAAGTTCTTCATCGCTGCATGGCTATGCCTGCTGGCATCGGCCATTCATGCACAGCTCCGCTACAAAAAAGAAATCTCCTACAACAGTCCCAGGGTATTTGCCTGCAATTTTTTTACCAGCAATGCAGCCTATGATCCACCGCCTGCCGGTAATGTAAGTGAAGAAACAGAAATGAAGTGGATGAACGACATCGTCGAAAAGATACTGGGTTTGGTGGGATTGCAGAATAAGATCAAGCTGTATTCTTTTCCGGGGTCGGATAACTGCAGCGCCGTATGCCTCGAAAATTCCGTGGGCAGCGACCGCTACATCGTATTCGACCGGTTATTCCTGCAGCAATACGAAAAGAATACCAACAAATGGTTTGTGATGGGCGTGGTGGCGCATGAGCTGGGTCATCATTTAAATGGACACACGCTCAGTGGTTATGGGAGCCGCCCCGATAAAGAACTGGAAGCCGATGCCTTTGCCGGATTCATCCTGCAGAAACTGGGCGCTTCCCGGGAAGAAGCCAAGGCCATGTTCAGCTTTTTGGGAGAGAACGACGGACCGCCCACGCACCCGAAACGGGCGCAGCGTTACCTCGCTATTGAGCGTGGCTGGAACGAAGCAGCCAACAAAAGCGGCTATGCCAACCTTGCTTTCAATGAAGCAGATGACGGGCAGATGGCTGAACGGGTTTTTTATGAAGCACAGGTGCAGACCAATCATAAAAAGAAACTGGAGTTGCTCAAAAAAGCGCAGCAGCTGTATCCCAAACACGCAGGCATCAACAGTGAGCTGGGGGTGTTATACCTCACACTTAATGATAATGCCATGGCCAACCTGTATACCAGCATGGCGGTTAACCAGGCGCCCTACGTGGGATGGATATGGATGAACCGGGCCAAGTATTACCAGTCGGCGGGGAATGTACAGGCACAATACAACTGTCTCGACAGTGCCATCAAGTATAAACCCGTTTTACCCGAAGCCTACCTGATGCGTGCAGCCATCTTTGAAAGTGAAAAACAATACAGTCTGTCGCTGGAGAATATTGCTATCGGTCTGGCCATGGGTCCCGAACCGGAACTGGCTGCCAGGCTGTTCCTGCAAAAAGCATCGGTGCAGAAAGCGCAGGGGCTGAAGAAAGAAGCGAAGGAGAGTTATGATACCGCCAGTATGCTGGATCCTTTTAACCCGGTGATCAAACTGATGAAGGGATCTTATGACTGATCCAGCGGCAGGTCGAATACCTTTTGATCTTTTATTTCTGTAAACCCATTCTTTAAGTAGAACCGGTGTGTTTCTTTACGGGTCATCCTCGATCGTACCCGGATGCGGCTGATTTTTTTTTCGTGGGCCCAGGCGGCCACTTTACCGATGAGCATGCGGCCGATGCCTTTACTGCGTTGTGTTTCATCCACTACCAGCCCGGCTATTTCCACACAGGGGTCCGATTCCACTGTGAGGGAATAGAAGGCATGTATCCAGCCGGTCACTTTTGCATCCTGCTCACATACGTATATACAATGATCATCATTGCCCAGCATCTGTTGCAAACGTTCCTGCATTTTTTCAGTAGACGAGGGATAGCCCAGCTGCCCGGATAATTCAGTGATGGGGGAAGTGTCGGCCAATGTTGCTTTCCTGAAGATCATATTGTGCTGAAGAGGATATTAAAGTAACACCAATTCCGGCGTATGAACAACCGGACCCGAACCGGAGCCTGTTCAACTTCGTGGAAAAAGCAAGAGATGCCTATCTTTAATCATCACCATCAGGTTGACCATGAAAATACGCCGCATCATCTATATCATCATCGGGATCCTGTTCATCCTGGTTAACCTGCTTACCGACCTGCTGGAACTTTCTTCCGGTTCTTCCTATGGCAGTGATACGGCCTATAATATCGGTTACTTCCTGGGTTCTCACCTTCTTTTATTCATTGGGTTGATATTCCTGCGGCAGGCCTATAAACTTGGTAAAAAGATCAAGCAGGAAAAGCTGAACACTGAACTGAATAAATCCATCCATGAAATCGGTGTGCAACCGGACCGGGAATAAAAAACATTTTCGGTTTAATCCAAAATGATTATTGCTCTTCCAGTATTTTCTGTTTGGTCTTTTCGTAATCTTCTTTAGTGATGAGTTGTTTTTCGTACAGGTCTTTCAGTTCACGCAGGCGTGCCTCTTTTGACTTTGGCTGCTGGCTGCTTTGTGGTTCGGCTGCAACGGATTCCTTCCTGGGCGCCGCTTTATAAACAACCGGGTTGCGGCCCTTGATGTTTTCTGCAATGCCTGCGGTAAGGTCTTCCACTTCAAACTTCCGCTCGTAGGTAACGGTGCCGATGATCTGTCCGCCGTTGCCCAGGTCAACGATTTGTCCACGCAGGTTGCTGAACTGTGTGCCATGGTATTCATAGTCGATGATAAGGGCATAACTGTGCAGCGGCATGGTGGCGGTTCTTTCGGCTACGGGGAGGCCATTGCTGATGAACGCTTTTGTGAAGGCGTTGTAGATGATGCCCCAACCGGCTTTTTTAGCCAATGTTTTATCGATGGAGAAGGAACTCACCGAATCCAGTTGACCGGTAATGAGGATGTTCAGGTATTTGTCGAGTTTGCGGCTGCCCTGCGGCGTAGCTGATGCAGCGGCCAGTATAACCAGTACAATTAGCAGGTATGTCTTTTTCATGTTGAACAGTTTGGTGGAGAATGATAACGAAAGATGGAGATTATTGCCGGCAATTGCAATACCTGCTGGTACGGATATTATCCATAGCTAAAAAAGCGATGTTTTGCCACCGGCACCATCAGGCGCCCAGTGCTTTCAGGGCTTCATACACGAGGAAAGCGGGCCAGAAGATGGCTTTTAGAATGCCGAGGGTGCCCAGCCAGAAGCCCGTAGCCGTTGAGATATAATAGATGGCGGCGCCGATGAAACCCAGTCCGTATACCGCATTGGACGGGCCATGCCGTTGAATCTCTTTTTTCATACCGTTGTTTTGGGCAAAGCTATCATGTGGCCGGCGGATGTAAAATGACGGCGGTCAGCATGCCTGCGCCAGCGGAGGTTGTTGGTCCGGCAACCGGCCACGGCGAGATGCAACAATATTATTTTGTTATGTTCCAGTTCGTATTGTCACGAACCGGAACATAGACATAATTCTTTCAAAACCTCAATCCCTCTTCTCATACGCCGGCTGCTTCGGCGCTGTATATCCTTTATTTTTCAATGCCGCTTTTATTTCAGTGATGGCTCGCTCTAATTGCGGGTCTGTGCCTCTTGCCATTGCTCCCAGGTCTTCATCCACCGGTATGTCGGGGTCTACACCATACCCTTCTTTAAACCAGGTGCCGTCGGGGTTGTACATGCGGAAACTGGGAGCGGTGATATTGCCACCGTCTATTAAGTTGGGCATGCCGCTGATGCCGATCAATCCGCCCCAGGTGCGGCCGCCGATGAGCGGACCAAGTCCTTTTTTACGGAAATAATCCGGGAAGGCATCGCCGCCACTGCCGCTCCATCCGTTGATGAGCATCACTTTTGGACCAAAGTGTGCAAAGGGTGGCCAGGGCCAGGTGGCACCGTCACGGGTGGCCCAATAGGCCAGGGGTGTTCGGTTGAGCATTTCAATGAACCGGTCTGGTATCTGTCCGCCGCTGTTGAAACGTTCGTCAATCACCAATGCTTTTTTATCCCACTGTGCATTGAACTGGCGGGTGAGTTCTTCCTGCCCGTCGAGCCCGGTACTGGGTACATAAATATAACCGGCTTCGCCATTCGTGGCGTCGGCTACTTTTTTACGGTTGGCTTCCACCCAGGCGAGGTAACGCAACTGGTATTCGCTTCCCATGGTTTGTACAATGGCTGTTTTAGCGCCGGCAAAACTGGGTGTGCTGTTGTAAGTAAGTTCCACGGTTCTTCCGGCCATGGCCTGGAAGAAGGCGTAGGGTTCTTTATCGGTGGTAATGGGCATGCCGTTCACGGCGAGTATATAACTGCCTTCTTTGATGTCCACACCAGGCTGGTCGAGGGCAGATCTTGCTTTTGCATCCCAGGAAGCGCCGCGGATGATGCTCTTGATCTTATAAAAATTTCCATCGGCCTGCCAGTCAACACCGAGGTAGCCCACGTTTTTATTGGGTGTATTTTCCATATCACCCCCGCCGTGGTAAGTATGTGATGCATTCAGTTCGCCGATCATTTCGCCGATGATGAAATCCACTTCTTCTCTTGTGGCGGCGCCTTCCAGCATTTTTAAATAGCGTTCCTTTACGGTATTCCAGTTTACACCGTGCATGTTGGGATCGTAGAAATAATCACGTTCCAGCCGCCAGGCGTCCATAAACAGTTCTTTCCACTCGGCCATGGGATCCACCATCATTTCCATTTCGTTCAGGCGGAGTGTTTTTTCAAATTTCTGGTTCTCCTCGGGCTTGATGATGGTATATTCTCCTCCACGCCGTACCAGCATCTTGGCCCCGTTTGCCGAAACCGTAAAGTCGTTCACATTATCCAGGATGGTTTTTTCCTCCCGCTTGTCGATGTCGTAATATTTCAAAGATGGCCTTGCATCGGGTGCGCTGCCGAGGTTGGGAAATTTCTGGTAAATGAGTTTTCCTTTTACGGCGGCAATAGTACCGTAGTTGCCGGTGGCCGGGGACAGGATCTCCATGCGTTGCTGTATGCCGTCGAAGTCAATATCGCCGGATGCCGCAGCTCCTTTTTTAGCCGAAGTATCTTTTTTGGCATCTTCTGTTTTTATGGCAACAGTATCGTTCTTTGGATAGAGAATGGATGGGGTGGACTTCCGTAAAGGAATGGCAGCCAGTTGTGTGCTGTTGCCATAGATGAATGAATTGTCAATATCGCTGTAATACGGGTTAAAGGTTTGGTTGGTGCTGATGAAGAGGTATTTTCCTTCTGCATCAAAAACGGCATCGCCACAATTGTAAAAACCATCCGTTACCTGGTTCAGCTTTTTATTGGTTGCATCGTAAATGAATGCAGCCCGGTGGTAGTTGGAAAGGTCACGTATATAGCTGAACCATCGGCTGTCGGGCGACCAGCTTACCACAAATCCTTCGCACCCGCCGTGCATGAAACGCTGGGCCTGGTCAACCTCGGTGGTGGCTCCATTGGCTACTTCGATCATTTTTATTTTCATGGCCTGGTTGATGAAGGCAATTTTTTTGCCGTTGGGACTCCAGAAGAGGTGATAACCAAAACCGCCGTTGTAATTTGTCAGCTTTTTCGGCGCTTCATCTGAATTTGTTTTTGCGAGGTACAGTTCATTCTCGCCGTCCTGGTCGCTCCAGTAGGCCACCATGCTTCCATCGGGCGACCAGGCAGGATAGCGCTCAAAGGAACCGGTGCTGCGGGTGAGGTTTTTTATAAAGCCATTTTCGGCGGGCAGGGAAAACACATCGCCCCTTGCTTCTACGAGGGCACGGTTGCCATCCGGACTGATATTCACATGCTGCACATATCCGGCGGCTGAAACAGATTTGGGTTTCAGTGCGGCTTTGTCGGTCACTACGGTTACATTCACACTACTGGTTTTTTGCGAAGCGAAATTATAAAGCCATAGCTTGCCTGCCTGTTCGTATACAATGTCATCCGGGCCGGCAGAAGGGAAATGAATATCGTAGTCTTTATAGTTGGTAAGCTGTTCGTATTTTTTGCTGCCTACGTTGTATCTCCACAGGTTCATTCGTTGTTCATTACCGCGGTCACTGATGAAATAAATATAATCACCATTCCACATCGGGAATTCACTGCCGGCTGCTTCGTTGTACGAGATATTGGTAGACGTATTGTTGGTAAAATCGTAGAGGTGTATCATCGATCTCCACCCGCCGCGGTAGCGTTTCCAGTTGCGGAAGGCCTGGGAGATGAAGGTAACAGCCATCTTTTTCCCATCGGGCGAATACGAACCGAATTCGGCATAGGCAAAAGGCAGTTTATCGGCAGCGCCGCCATTGGCGCTGATGGTGAAGAACTGGTTGAACCGGTTGCGGCCGCTTTCACGCCCGGAAGCGAATAATATACGTTTACCATCCGGAGTCCAGTCAACCACCCGGTCGGGCATGCCGTGCTGTGTCAGGCGTTGCGGAATGCCGCCGTTGCTGGCAATACTATATACATCGATGTTGCCATCGTAGTTGCCGCTGAAGGCGATGGTTTTTCCATCGGGCGAAAACCGGGGGAAACTTTCCACGCCGGCGGGAGAGCTGAGCTTTTCAGCGGTACCGCCGCTTTTGGGCATCACCCAGATGTCGTTGGCATAGGTAAACACAATCTGTGTTTTGGAAACATCGGGATAACGGAACAGCCCGGCGTCGATCTGTGCAATGGTTGACTGGCTCACTAAGGCAGCAAGGATGCAGCAAGAAATCATTTTCTTCATAACTGGAGGTTTACGTGATGATAAATGGGGATATTGGAAGGAACAGTTAAGATAAAGAAAACCGGGGAAATGGGGATGTTCTGGTTTGGCGTGTACGGCGAGAGCAGGTTTTCAGTTTGGTGGTATACCTGGGGTCATCAGTTTGTGGTTTGTAGTTGGAGTATGAAGGCCGGAGCGGCCCTTTATTTTAGCGATGGGACCTGGACAGGGCAGTGTATAGTTTGTGGTTTGTAGTTATTGAACTCTTTTAACCACAAACCACAAACTATAAACCATAAATCACTAGTGAAAAATCTTTGGCCAGTTTGCATCCGCTTTTGCTTTCAATGATGCTTCATTTTTGTTCCAGGATTTCAGCGTGTTATTAAAAAAGCTGTTGTAAAAAAGATAGAGTTTGCCATTTACGATCTTGAATGTTTCGGGATCGATGGATACCTTTTCTCCTTTTTCACCCATGGCATAAGCGCACCAGCCTCCGTATTCGGGCTCGTATTTGGCCGGGTTGGACCGGAACAGTTCCTTGTTGGCCGCCGAAGAAAAATAATAGGTAACCCCCTGGTGATACAGGGACAGGTCCTTGCTTCCCTTCACGGCTTTGTTCTGGGTAAAATATGCTACGGGGTCGTAACCGCTGATGGCCAGCCCGCCATCGAGGTTGAAATGTTTTTTACGCAGGCCGCTTGCATCCTGTGCATGGGCCGATATGCTTAAGATACTGATGGCTGCCAAAAGAAAGATCGATTTCATAATAATAGATTTATGCTGCAAAGAACGGGTGCTGCCGCCTCCGGGAGTGTCTCGTACCCGACATTGGGTGGGAAGACTTCCGGAGTTTTTAAAACTTCGGAAGTCTGGCCAACTGATGTAATCTACGGCCAAAACCGGAATGTGGATTAAATCGTAGGTTTTTTGCCCGGGAAAGTTTCGGTTTTCTGAGCATAATGTTTTTCTTTGTTGTCATACGGTTGACAAAGGCTTTGTGCGGACCGGGATAATATTGCATTATGACAAGAAACATTTTTACCTGGTTATTCCGTATACTGGCAGCCGTAATCATGCTGCAGACCTTATATTTTAAGTTTACTGCACAGGATGAATCGGTGCGCCTGTTCACCCAACTGGGCATGGAACCCTGGGGGCGTATCGGAACCGGAGTGGCAGAACTGGTTGCCTCGATACTGATACTGGTTCCCCGTACCACACTGCTGGGTGCCATTATGGGGCTGGGGCTGATGTCTGGGGCGATCTTCTTTCACCTCACCAAACTGGGAATTTATTTTGGCGGGGATGCGGTGCTCTTCAGTTATGCGGCGATTTGTTTTGTTTGCTGTGCGGCGCTCATCATCCTTTACAGGAAAAATATACCTCAACTATTAAAATTTAAGTTTTGACAAGCATCTTCAACAAATCAAACACCGCACTGCGTGAGATCATTGACTTGCTGGAGCAGTTGCCCGGCCAGGAAGTATACACTGCTCCCTGTCATGAACTGAGCCAGGCAACCATCGGTCAGCATACCCGTCACATCATTGAACTGTACCAGTGCCTGCTGGCCGGTTACGAAACCGGAACGGTTAACTATGATGAACGCCAGCGGAATAAGTTGTACGAAAATAATAAGGAAGAAGCCATTGCGGTGATCAAAGAGATCCTGCTGGGGCTTGAGCGGGACGACAAAACGCTGGCCGTTGTCTGCGGCGCCGAAGACCCCGTTACTATTTCCTCTAATTATAACCGGGAGGTATTGTACAACCTCGAACACTGTATTCATCACCAGGCCCTCATCCGGGTGGCGCTGGTCGCCGCGGAGACCGAAGTTGTTTCCGATGGATTTGGCGTGGCACCCTCTACCATTCAATACCGCAAACAATGTGCACAGTAAGTTTTGTTTCGGCCGGAAATAAAAAGATCATTACTTCCAACCGGGATGAACACATCGGCCGGCAGACTGCCTATGCACCTGTTATTGAAACCATCAACGGGCAGCCGATCCTTTTTCCCAAAGACGCCAGGGCAGGGGGAACCTGGTTTGCCGCATCGGCAGAAGCTGTGGTGGCTGTTCTGCTCAACGGAGCATTTGTAAAACATGTACCGCAACAGCCTTACCGCAAAAGCCGGGGACTGGTGCTGCTCGATATCATTACCGCTCACCAACCTTTTGTATTTATTGAAGAAGTATCGCTGGAAGGGATAGAGCCTTTTACCCTGGTGCTTCACCAATCTGACCGGCTTACTGAATTAAGGTGGGATGGAAACAATAAGCATACCCGTGAACTTGATGCCAATGGTCATTATATATGGTCATCGGCTACGTTATATACAGACGAGGTGATCACACACCGGAAAAAACTGTTTGAGGAATTTATCCGTCTCAAGCCAATTCCAACGCCTGACGCTGTACAGGAATTTCATTCCGATGATCACCGGGATGAAGAGAACGGGTTTGTCATCAACCGAAATACGGGCATGAAAACATTCAGCATTACCCAGGCAGAGATCGGGCAGGAGCAGATCATTTTCCGCCATACCGACCTGTTGCAACACCAGCAATTTGAAGAAACCATGAAACTCCGCCGGGAGCCCGTTAACTTGTAAGTGAAAAAAATCAGCTTATACATACACAAGCTCACGCACTGGGAATACTGGTCCTTTAACGTAGTATACATCCCCATGTATTTTGTGTGGTTCTGGTATTCGCTCAGGGCCAGGTCATTTTTCTTTTTCAATGCATCCAATCCCACGATTGAGAATGCCGGTTTTTTGATGGAATCGAAGAAGAAGATTTATGAGATGATGCCGGCCCGGTACATTCCCAAAACCATCGGCTTTAAAAAAGGAACTCCCGCCACCGAAGTGATCCGGGCAATGAAGGAATCGGGCATCGGTTATCCCTGTATTGCCAAGCCCGATATCGGCTGCAAAGGGATGGGTGTGCAGAAAAATGATACAGATGCCGATATTGCCTCGTATGTGCAGCGCATCAACATGGATTTCCTGGTGCAGGAATTCATTGCCTGGCCCCGGGAAGTGGGCGTTTTTTATTGCCGCATACCCGGCAGCGAAAAAGGATTTGTAAGCGGCATCGTTTCCAAGGAGTTTTTGATACTGAAAGGTGATGGGGTATCTACCATCACGCAACTGCTGATGAAAGATCCCCGTTATCATTTTCAACTGGGCGCTTTGCAGAAGATTTATGGAGAGGAACTGAACACCGTGCTGGAAAAAGATGAACTGAAAAATATGGTGCCATACGGCAACCATGCCCGGGGTGCCAAGTTTATTGATGTATCGCACTGGGCCGATGAACAGTTTAACGAAACCTTTGATCACATCTGCAAACAGGTGCCGGAATTTTATTTCGGCCGGCTTGATATAATGTATAATGAACCGGAAGAATTAAAGGCAGGGAAAAACTTCACCATTATTGAACTGAATGGTGCAGGCAGCGAACCTACGCACATATACGACCCGGCTCATTCTGTTTTCTTTGCGTGGAAAGAGATTGCCCGGCACCTTGCGCTGCTGTACCGCATCAGCGTGGCCAATCACAAACGCGGATTCCGTTACCTGACCATGAAGGAAGGCATGCAGATGTTCCGGGACAACAAAGCGGTGATTGCTAATCTCAAAAATTTTTAGTGTCGCTTTTTATATCAAAGAGGGCTGAACGTTGTTGAAAAAGGGTTAAAAATGCCTGAGGGGCTGAATAATACTGCCGCCTGCCGGGCAATTTTCAACTACCTTCAGCAACATTCCACCATATTAAACAAGCAAAATGGCCTGGAAAATAAGCAGGAAATTCAAATGGGGAGCTTTTATCTTCTTTTTTGCATGGCTTATTCTTGCACAATCCTGCATGAAATTCCGGATCGATGATACCACGGCTAAAAACGAATTTGCACAAAAAGGCCTTCCGCTGCAGTTCATCACGGTAAAAGAAGATGCCGTACCCATCCACTATGCAAAAACCGGTTCCGATACATTGCCCACACTTTTCTTTGTGCATGGTTCGCCGGGCAGCTGGGAAGCGTTTAAAATATACATGATGGACACGGCGCTGCTGAAAAGGTTTCGCATCATTTCGGTAGACAGGCCCGGCTTTGGATACAGCGACTTTGGAACGGCGTACGGGCTGGCCTACCAGGCTTCCCTCATCAATAAGATTGTTCAGCAGGAAAACAATCACAGGCCCATTCACCTGGTTGGGCATAGTATCGGCGGACCGGTGATTGTGCAGATGGCGCAGGATGACCCTTCCTTATTCGCCTCTCTCACCATATTGGCCGGCTCCATTTCTCCGTACGATGAACCAAAGGAATATTGGCGCTATGCATTTACGTATTCGCCACTGAAGTACCTGATGCCCGGAGCTTTCCGCCCTTCCAATGATGAGATCGTATATTTTAAAAAAGAGTTGTACCGGTTGGACAAAGGCTATGACCAGCTGCAGATGCCCATCACCTTCATTCATGGCGATAAGGATAAGTTTGTTACGGTGAAGAACGTGGAATACGGAAAAAAGAAACTGCTGCACAACCCGCTGGTAAAAGTGATCCTCATCCCGGGTGCCGGGCATTTTATTCCCTGGGAACACTTCAGCACCATCCGTGACCACCTGCTTGGGCTTGCGGCAGATAATTGAGGGGAACTGTAGAAATTGCTCTACTCCTGAATCAGGAGTACTACTATACCATGGCGGAGAGGCTGGTATTACTTTTACATCGTCTTCAAGTAGAATGTGCATTAACAATCTCTGATCCCTTTGAAAACATGGGGGATGAAAAGTCCACCACTTCCTTTGAAAAGCCTCTTACGGGGCTTTTTTCTTTTGCATAAACAAGTATGGTTGTCAGCAGGGAAATTGAACAACCAGTTCGCAACCGGCGCCGGGTTTTGAATAGATGTTCACCACGCCGTTGTTCACTTCGGCGCGGCTGCCAATGTTGCGGAGGCCCACACCGTTCCTTTTCAGTTCGGCTTCAAAACCTTTTCCATCGTCTTTTACCGAAACAGTTAACAGATTATTCTGCCGTTCGATGCTGATAGCAACATGTTTTGCCTCGGCGTGTTTGATCACGTTGTTCATCTGTTCCTGTATGATGCGGAAGATGGTGAGTTTTAATTTACCGGGCACTTCATTTTCATTTACGTTGTTCCAGTGGATCAATACCGAGAGTTCGTTTGTTTGTTTGATGAGGTCAGCCAGTTCATTGAGTGCCTGCAGCAATCCCACTTCACCCAGTGAAGGCGGCAGCAGGGTTTTCGATAACTTACGGATTTCACTCATGGCTTTTTCCACCAGCAGCTTGCTTTCATTGATGAGGTCGGTACGGGGTTTATCACCTTTAAGGGTGCATTCGAGGTATAGTTTGGTGGATGCCAGTATCTGGTTGATGTTGTCGTGCAGTTCTTCACCCAGCTGCGTACGTTCTTTTTCCTGCCCGGTGATTACAGCTTCGGTTAGCTGGCGGTGACGGATTTTCCGCTCCTCGTTGAGGCTGTTTTCCAGGAGTACTTTTTCAGTAATATCACGGGTAACACAAAGCATGGCGCTGATTTCACCGGCGGCATTGCGGAAGGGAACGCAGTGGGTTTCCATACACAGTTCCCTGCCTTTGAGTCCGCGGATGCGGAAATTCATTTTTCCCTCGTTGCCTTCAAAAACATACTGCATCATTTTCCTGAACTCTTCCTGGTATTGGGGCAGCACAAGCTGGCAGGCGTTTTTGCCGATTACCTGTTCAGCACTCTCGGCTTCTATCATAGCCAGCCCGGCGGGGTTCATCTCCAGGATCATGCCTTCCCGGTTCACCAGTTTAATGCATTCCGGGTCGGTTTGTATGATGGTGCGCAGGCGGTTCTCGCTTTCAGCCAGGGCTTCCTCTGCTTTTTTTTGTTCAGTGATATTGCGCTGGGTACCCCATGCCCGCTTGATGTAATCGCCTTCTACAATGCCCACCATGTTGTTGAGCAGGATCACCTGGTTGCCATCCTTGTCGGTTTCATAGCTCACTTCATTCTCTACTTTAAACCCGTTATTGAAAAAACGAACCAGGTACCCGATGTTATCGGGATTGTCTTCCGGCATGATTTTGTGCAGGGGCATGCCGATCACTTCGCTGGCTTTTTCAAAGCCATACATTTTCGCAAACGTGTCGTTGCATTCGGCTATATATGCGTTTTTATAACAGTATTTGATCAGCCCATCCAGCGGGGTGTGTATGTGAATGGCTTTGTCCAGCTCGATGCGCCAGATGCCTTCGGTGCTCTGTTGTACAAACATTTTGTACCGCTGTTCACTTTCTTCGATGGCCATCGCTGTTTTTTTCCGTTCACTGATGTCTTCAGCTGCGCCGATCATACGGATCACTTTTCCCTGCCGGTTGCGAATGATATATCCTTTGTCCTGGATGAAGGCATAACTGCCGTCTTCCCGGCGGAAGCGGTATTCCAGGTGAAACGATGTTTCGGAGGGGGAATGAATATACTGTTCCAGCAGGTTATTGATTCTGTCTTTATCCTGCGGGTGCAGGTATTCCTTCCAGCGGTCGATGGAACAGATGCTGTCGTTGGCGGAATGGCCATACACGGCAGCGAGGCTGTTGCCGCTCCGGTAAATATCACCACTCTCCAGGTCCCAGTCCCACACGAGATTGTTGGTGGCTTTCACCACCAGGTTGTACCGTTCATTGCTCAGCTGCATGGCGGAGATTGCCTGTTTGCGTTCGCTGATGTCGGATACCATGGTGCTGCTTTTCTCCACTCCATCCGTATCCATAAAAATGGTGGAAGTGATCTCAACCGGGAAGCGCTCCCCGTTTTTCCGGATGCCGGTTGCTTCCAGCATGGCAAACCCGGTTTGCTTACGCAGTTCCAGCGCTTTTGCCAGTTCGGGGTCGTTATGATCGATGAAATCACTCCGGTGAAGTGTTTTAAATTCAGCCGCGGTGTATCCAAACATGACACTGGCGGCATTGTTTGTTTCAAGAATGGTTCCGTCGGTGATGGTAAGAAAGAAGGCGTGAATGGAATTTTCAACGAGCGATTTATACTTTTCTTCCTTTCCGGTGAGTATGAATTTAAGCCCATGGCTTTTTTGGCCATGGGGTAACCAGGATAGGGGTTTGCTGGGTCTTTTCATGACAAGGCGGTTCGGATATTAAATGGATTGTTGGATTTACCGTGTTCTTACTAAAACACTTCCGTAAATACACAAAGTACATTTACGGTTGCTGTAAAATTCAGTAAAATCAAGGAATATTATTATAGTTTATATGCTTAATATTATGTAGAAAAGTTTCTATCTTCATAGAGGATAATTATCTATATAATACATTTGCAATCTAAACCCTACCTATCGAATGAAAAAGTTCCTGCTTGTTGACGATCATGTTGTGGTACGATCCGGTATAAAAACCCTGCTTACAGAAATGTACAGCCCCGCTGAAGTACATGAAGCCATGGATGGAGAAACGGCGATGGTGAAGATGAAGGAAAACAGTTACGACCTGGTGATGCTCGACATACAGATGCCCAAGACCGATACACTCGGACTGATGGAATACATTCACATAAAATACCCGCAGGCAAAAGTGCTGATGTTTTCAATGAGTGCAGAAAATATTTATGCCAAGCGTTTTATGAAAGCAGGTGCTTTCGGTTTTATCTCCAAGGAATCGCCGCTGGAAGAAATCACCCGGGCCATCAACATGATCCTGAACGGCAAGAAATACATCAGTGATACGCTGGCCGAAAAACTGGCCGAAGATTCTTTCTCAGGGAAAACAGGAAACCCGTTCAACGACCTGTCGCCCCGCGAATTTGAAATTGTTTCCTTATTGCTGGAAGGGAAAACGGTTACCGATATCTCTCATACGCTCAATATTCAAACCTCCACGGTGGGTACACACAAGGCACGCCTGTTCGACAAGCTGGGTGTTACCAATATTCTTGAACTAAAGGAGCTGGCCACCACCTACAACCTGTAACTGTAATTACAGCATCAATAGAAGGCAGGGCATCTTACTTTTTCGGCAGAGCTGTTCACGCTGTTGCGGAAAGCTTTATATGAAAGAGTGATCTCGTAAGCACCCCGGTATTGCGAAGCCGTTTTCAGTTTGCTTACATTCACATCATATGTTACGCCAACAGAGAAATGATTGTAATCCAGTTTCAGTACCGGTACCAGCGCATCGTTCCAGCGGTAAAAAGCACCACCCGAGATGGTGGTTCTTAAATTATCATCAGTTACCACCAGGTCGTGACTCAGCAGCAGGCCGCCCTGGATCTGCCGGGCGCCACCCTGCATGAAGTAATCCGCATACACAATCAGTTTGTTGGCGTCGCTTACGGGGGCCGATAAACCGGCGTTCACCACCCACTTCGGGTTCAGCATAATATCGTATTGCTTTTGAAAAGCCACTTTAGGCTTGGTGAAATGGAACAATCCCACACCCACATAGTACCGGGTGTTTTCACCGGCAATGCTGCTGAAGTTTAAGCCAACCGCAGCATCCCAGTAGGTGAAGCCTGTATTGGTGAACACCTGCTTGGTGGGATTGGTGGAACTGTAAGAACCATTGACAAACTGGTCATCAAAACTCAGTTTGGAGGGGTCAAATTTCTGGATCACCGGTCCGCCCATAATGCCGGCCGATAAATAAGTATCCTTTTCTGTATCCAGCGACTTGTGATAATTCAGCACCGGAAATACCTGTGTACGGCTTAACCGGGAGTCGCCGGCAATGTCGTTGGTAAGCTGTGTACCGATGGTGATGAAGTCGTTCGACCGGCCGATGGGCTTTTTGTATTCGATGCCCAGCGCCATGGTACGGTATGGCGTGGTAACACTCTGCCACTGGCTGCGGAATGCTGAAGTTACCCGTATGTCGCCATTAAAAATGCCGGCGAGGGCAGGGTTACGCAGCAACGGTAATTCGTAGAACTGCGAAAAGTTGATATCCTGTGCCTTTGCCATGCCGCCACACAGCAGCAGGAAGAGGAGTAGTTGGTTTCGTAATTGGTTTTTCATACCGGATCAATTGGATTGTTATTTTAACAGGGTACTGTTTCCCTTGTATGTATAGATCACACCGTTGTCGCAGATCACTTCCGCCGTGTATACAAACACATCGGGTGTTGCCGGTACGCCGCGTACCTTACCATCCCATCCGAACTTCGGATCGTTGGGGTTGAAGTTTGTTTTTTCAAACACCAGTTCACCCCAGCGGTTGAAGATGCTGAATGTTTTCACCACGATACCCTTGCCCCGTACCATCAGTACGTCATTTAATCCATCGCCATCCGGTGTAAAGGCATTTGGAATAAATACCTGGGCACTCTTACAGTACACAAATATCAGGATGGTATCGGTGGTGATACAGCCATAATTGTTTTTGATGTTGAGTACATAGTAGCTGTTGTCTTTTACCGTAACCGTCGGGTTCGGACAGTTGGTACAGCTCAATCCGCTGTTAGGCGGAACCCATGTCCAGCTTACGATAGGTCCGTTACCGGTTACCGGGTTGAGGGTTACCACGCTTCCGGTGGTAAGGGTAAGATCAGGTCCCAGGTTCAGCGTTGGTTTGGGGCCCACGGTGATCTTTATTAAACCGGTATCGGTGAAGCAGCCATAGCCATCATAACCCACTACTTTATACAAGGTGGTGGTACGTGGGGTGGCTACCGGGTCGGAAATGTTGGGATTATTCAGTCCCGATGACGGTGACCATATGTAACTGTTGGCGCCTGTGGCGTGCAGACCGGTTGATTCGCCCAAACACAAAGTATCATCTGGTGTTACCAGCATCTGGAACGGACGGATCACCGTAAGTGCCACGGTATCGAAAGCAAAACATCCGAACGCACTTTGTCCGCGTACAATGTATTTAATATTACCCGTTGGTGTGGCAACAGGATTGGCACAGGTAGTACAGCTTAGTCCGGCAGCAGGAGTCCAGTTGTATTGGGCTGCTCCTGTTGCAGATAATTGTGCGGTACGTCCCAGGCAAACATTCATATCATTGGTTGCTACCACAGCCGGTGTGGGATGCACAGTAATCGTAAATGATTTCGGAGCACCGGGACAAACACCCGTGGCAGGAGTAACCGTAATGGTGGCTGTGATGATTGTATTGCCGCTGTTGATGGCGGTAAATGCCGGAAGGTTACCCGTACCACTTGCAGGTAAACCGATTGATGGATTATTGTTGGTCCATGAATAGGTAGACAGGTTACTGAGGGTGCCTGTAAAAGAAACCGCATTGGTGGTGGCTCCGTTACACAACGACTGGTTAGCCGGTTGTGCAACAGAAGGGATGGGGTTAATAGTAATGCTGAACACTTTTGCCGGGCCCTGGCATCCATTGGCATTTGGCCTTACCGTAATGCCTGCTGTGGCAGGTGATGAACCATTGCTGAATACCGTGTACGATGGCATATTACCGGTTCCCCCGGCAGGAATACCCAGTGTGGCAGGAGCCGTATTGGTCCATGTATATACAGTGCCTGATACCGCACCGCTGAAGGCCACCGGATTTGTTTGCCCTCCATTGCACAATTGCTGGTTCGGCGGTTGCACCACATTAGGTGTTGGGTTTACGGTGAATGTGAATGATTCAGGATTGCCGGTACAGCCAGCTGCATTGGGTACAATGGTAATGGTGGCGGTAACCGGGTTGCTGCCCGTATTCACTGCCCTGAATGCCGGAATACTGTTGTTACCGATGGCCGGTAAACCGATCGATGGGTTGCTGTTCGTCCAGGTGAATACAGTACCTGCTACGTTTCCGGTAAACACAACCGGGTTGGTCATGGCATTGTTGCACAGGACCTGGTTGGCGGGCTGTACAACCGAAGGTGTTGGTTTAACGCTGATGGTAAAACTTTGGGGATTACCGGTGCAACCTGTTGCACTTGGTACCACGGTAATGGTAGCGGTTACAGGTACAAGACTGCTATTGGTGGCTGTAAAGGAAGGGATATCTCCATTGCCGCTTCCCGCCAGTCCGATCGACGTATTGTTATTGGTCCAAACAAATAACGTATTGGCCACGCTGCCGGTAAAGTTAATGGCGGAGGTGGATGCACCGTTACATACCGACTGATTAGCAGGCTGCGCAACCGAAGGGGTGGGGTAAACGGTGATGTTGAATGATTTGGGTGTACCCGGGCAACCCGTTGCCGATGGTGTTACGGTAATGGTGGCTGTTGCAGGTACATTGCTGCTATTGATGGCGGTGAATGAGCCAATATTACCGGTGCCGCTGGCAGCAAGCCCGATGGATGGATTGCT
>DMRT01000157.1 GCA_003455235.1 Chitinophagaceae bacterium | reverse complement strand
GAAGCCGCGGCAGTATTGCAGACAGCACCAGCTTTGCACAAACCTATGGCACCACCTGGGATACATTACAGAATTATAAAAACGTAAACGCCATCAACTGGCAGGACAGGGTGTTTGGCCGTAAAGCAAAATTCTCTACACATAATATCGCCGTAAGCGGTGGTAACCAGGCCACCACCTTCAACCTCAGCCTTACTTCCAACCAGGAAGAAGGTGTGCAGATTGAATCAGGCTTTAAAAGAAAACTGGTGAACTTCAAAATCGATCACCGGGCAACAGATAAACTGAGGATCGGGTTTACAGCCCGTTACCTCGACCAGGAGATTCAGGGTATTGGTACCACCAACAGCGGTACCCGTGCCACCAACCGCCTGCGTCATACCATCAATTACCGCCCGTTTGAACTGCCCAGGCCCGGCTTTGGTGCCGATGATTTTGACGAAGCCTACTACCTGGCTTCCTCCGGTGCCACCAACCCGGTAATTCTTACCTATGCTGAATACCGCAGGCAGTATACCAAGGCATTGTACCTGACCGGTTATGCCAGCTACAACATTCTGAAGAACCTTACTTTCAGAACCACCGTGGGTTATGACCTTGCCAATGTAAGAACCAACCTGTTCTACAGCAAGATCACTTCCACCGCCCGCAACTTTGCTTCACTGCCGGTTGCCTCTATCGGCCTGCAGGAAAACTATACCATCAGTAACTCAAACACATTGCAATACACCCTGAACGATTTTAAAAAGCACCACGACATTACTGTGCTGGTTGGACAGGAAGTGGTGGATGCCCGTTCAAAACAGAGTGCCACCGAAACACGCTATTTTCCCGCTGACATATCTGCAGAAAAAGCGCTGGCAAACATGGGCCTCGGTTCTGCACCTACCGGTTCGGCACAACCCTTACCTACTTCATTTGAAGAACCACCGGCACGCATTGCCTCTTTCTTCGGGAAGGTCAGCTATGCATACGATGATAAATACCTGGCCAATTTCAACCTGAGGTCTGACCGCTCTTCGAAATTCAGCTCCAGCAACGGTTCCCTGGTATTCCCATCCGGCTCCGTGGCCTGGAGGTTCAGCAAAGAAAAATTCATGGATAATGTGAAATGGCTTACCGATGGTAAGGTAAGGATCGGCTTCGGTTCGGTGGGTAACAACCGCATCGGCAACCTGCTTTACCAGCAATTGTATGGTGTTACCGGTCAGTATGCCTTCAACCACTCCATCCTGCCGGGCTTTGCACCCACCGCCCTGTCGAACCCCGACCTGCGCTGGGAAAAGAACACTACGCAGAACTATGGCATCGACCTTTCTTTATTCGGTAACAAAGTTCAGCTCACCGTTGACTATTATAAAAACACCGCCAAAGACCTGCTGCTGGCCGTGGCCATTCCGCCAACAACCGGTTACACTTCACAACTGCAGAACATCGGTGCTACAGAGAACAGGGGTGTGGAAATACAGTTGAGTGCCATTCCGTTCCAGCGGAAAGCATTTACCTGGTCAACCAATTTCAATATCGCTTTCAACAAAAACAAAGTGAAGAGCCTGGGCGGCCTGCAGGAACAAACCCGCAACTCTGGATGGCAGGGATCAGATGGGGTGGATGATTATATTGTGAGAGTGGGAGAGCCGGTTGGACTGATGTACGGTTTTGTTACCGATGGTTTCTATACCGTAAATGATTTTGATTACAACGCCGCTACAAAAACATACACCATCAAAGCCGGCATACCGTTCAACGGGGTATATGGTACACCGCAACCCGGTATGCTGAAATGGAGAGACCTGAACGGGGATGGTACCATTACCGCTGATGGCGACCGCCAGGTGATTGGTAATGCCAATCCGAAATTCACCGGTGGCTGGACAAACCAGGTTACGTATAAAAATTTCGACCTGTCGGTTTTCGTAAACTTTGTAGTGGGTAATGATATTTACAATGCCAACAAGATTGAATGGACCGATGGCGCTTTTGCCAACCTGAACATGCTCAACATCATGAAAGACAGGTGGACCAACATCAATGCACAGGGCCAGGTGGTAACCGACCCGACTGAGCTGGCTGCATTGAATGCCAATGCCAAAATCTGGAGCCCGGTACGGGTACAGCGCTGGTGGTTGCATTCATGGGCTGTGGAAGACGGATCGTACCTGCGTATCAACAACCTCACGCTGGGATACTCGCTGCCAAAGAGCCTGCTGTCGAAAATCAAAATGACCAATATCCGTTTCTATGGTACCGTAAATAACCTGGCTACCATTACCGGTTACTCCGGATTTGACCCGGATGTAACATCCAGGAGAAGTGATCCATTAACACCCGGTGTTGATTTTGCAGCTTATCCAAGGGCCCGTACATGGCTGGTGGGTGTAAACGTAACTTTCTAAAAAACAAAAACGATTCAATATGAAAAATAGAATTTATCAATCACTGGCAGGCACAATGACGCTCATTGCGTTGTTGTTCACTTCGGGTTGTAAAAAATATACCGAAGTGGAGCCTGTATCTCAATACAGCATTCCGCAGGCATTCTCTGATGTGTCGAATGCACTGACCGCCGTTATTGGTGTGTACGATGAACTGCAGGGGGATAATGGTTATGGCATCCGTATCAGCATGTATTACCCATACGATTCCGACGAAGGTATCGTAAGCGGAAATATTGATAATGGAAGAAGGGGCGTGGGCCGGTACCAGTTATTACTCACCAACGCCGAGATCAGCAACCCTTTCCGCCAGCTTTACCGTGGATTGGAAAAAGCCAACCTCTGCATTGAACAGATCCCGCAGATGCCGCAGTATTCCAGCGGTTCTGCCAGCGACCAGGCCATTCTGAAAAGATTGTATGGCGAATCGCTCACCCTGCGTGCCCAGTACCTGTTTCAACTGATGCTTAACTGGGGCGATGTACCGGCACCCATGATTCCTTCTTACAAACAAACCAACCTGTTTATTCCTAAAACAGACAGGGATACTGTATACGACCGGCTGATTGCCGACCTGGCCATTGCCAAAGACCTGGTTCCCTGGAGAACCGATGCCGGCGCCCGGAGCGAACGCATCACCAAAGGTGTGGTAAAGGCATTACGGGCCCGCCTGGCTTTGTTCCGCGGCGGCTATTCATTACGCCAGAATGCACAGATGGAAAGAAGGGCTGATTATCTTACTTATTACCAGATTGCCAAAACAGAATGCGAAGAACTGATGGCCAGAAGGGACCAGCACGACCTGAACCCTAACTATGAAAATATCTGGCGTAACGTAACATCTTTTGTGTACGATCCATACGGAGAGATCATCTGGGAGATCGGAGCAGGCGGTGGAAATGGCAACAGCGATAGCCGCATGGGTAACTACGATGGTCCCAACCTGAGCAACGCATCCCGTTATGGCGCAGGCGGTGGCGGTATCATCATGCTGCCTAACTATTTCTATGCATTCGACTCGGTGGATACCAGGCGTGATGTAACGGTTACACACTACCAGGTAACATCGGCCACTAATATTAAATCACAACGCAGGCTTGGTGAACTGAATACCGGGAAGTACCGCCGCGACTGGCGTGTGCCATTGTTACCAGGTACGGTATTGAATGTTGGATATAACTGGTCGATGATCCGTTTCTCGGATGTGCTGCTGATGTATGCAGAGGCCGTAAACGAGATCAACGGCGGCCCAACTGCACAGGCCATCTCTGCTTTTGAAGAAGTACGCAAACGGGCATACCGCGGAAATACCGGGTTGATCGGTGTTACACCTACCTCCAAAGCAGGATTTTTTGATGCAATTGTAAACGAACGTTTCCTCGAATTCGGCCATGAAGGCATTCGCCGTTACGACCTGCTGCGCTGGAACCTGCTGGCAACCAAAATTGCCGAAGCCAGAACCAAGATCCAGCAGATCAGGGACCGGGTAGCTCCTTATGCAAACGTGCCGCAATATATCTACTGGAAAAATGTGGGCGAAGAGATCCAGTTCTATGGAGGAACAAATACGGCACTGACAGCTCAGCCATTCTGGAGGCCTACACAGGTTCCATCACCAACAACCGGATGGACAAGGGTGGATTGGGCCAATCACTTAACAACAGCCAGTTCTATCGATGGTAAACCACTGTGGCAGGGATTTGCTTCTTTCTTTGTTCCGGGTAAGAGTGAACTGTATCCGTTTGATGCAGCCACCATCTCTTCCTACCAGGGACAGTTAAAACAGAACCCCGGCTATTAATAAAGTTTTCTCATGTTAGTTTTTGTTTTTAAAATATGGCTGCTTAACCGCAGCCTTATTTTATTACAGCATACTCAGTGAAGTGTCAACAATGAAAAAAATACTGTTCCTCCATATGTTTTTTATTTTGCTGCTGGCATCCTGCTCGGCGCAGAAACAAACAGCCTCTTCTTCAACCGGAGGAAAACCGCTGGCTTTCCCCGGCGCCGAAGGATTTGGTAAATACAGCACCGGGGGCAGGGGAGGCAGGGTCTTTGTTGTTTCAAATCTTAATGATAAAGGACCCGGAAGTTTCCGGGAAGCAGCGGAGGCAAAAGAAAAACGCATCATTGTATTTGCTGTTTCAGGTACCATTCACCTCGAAACAAAACTTTCCATCAAAGGAGATGTAACCATTGCCGGCCAAACGGCACCCGGTGGGGGGGTCTGCCTGGCAGATAATTCCGTGATCATCGGGGGAGACAATATCATCGTGCGTTACCTCCGTTTCCGCATGGGCGACAAATACCAGAAAGGAGGAATGGTGGATGGCAATGGCGGCGACGATGCATTTGGCGGAACCCGGAGAAAAAACATCATCATCGACCACTGCAGCATGAGCTGGAGCACCGATGAAGTGTTCAGCATTTATGCCGGCGACAGCACCACGCTGCAATGGAATATTATTTCTGAACCATTGAATTATTCCTATCATTTTGAAACCGGGGATAAGGATTATGAACGCCATGGTTTTGGCGGCATCTGGGGTGGCAGGCATTTGTCGGCACACCACAACCTGTTTGCCCATTGCAGCAGCCGTAATCCCCGTTTTGATGGTATCCGCAACTGCCCCGAAGAAAATGTAGACTATGTAAACAACGTGATCTATAACTGGGGAAATACCAGCGTATATGCCGGGGAAGGCGGTAATTACAACATGGTGAACAATTATTACAAATACGGGCCTTCCACCGATGTGAATGCAAGGGCAAGAATACTGGTTCCTTACAAAAAACCTCCCGCTATCCCGTTCGGGAAATTTTACCTGGCCGGAAATTTGGTGGACGGGAACCCGGCTGTTACCGATAATAATCAAACCGGTGTTATTATGAACAACGGAACAACGGAAGACAAAGAAGCGGCACTCGTTAAACAACCTTTTCCTGCGGATGCAGTAACCACCCAGTCTGCGGAAGATGCATACCTGCTGGTGTTAAAGAATGCAGGAGCCCTGTTGCCGCAACGGGATACGCTGGATGAACGGATTATCAACGATGTAATGAACAGGACCGGCCGCTTTATAGATGTGCAGGGAGGTTATCCACATGGAACCCCGTATGAACTGACGGTACATGCATGGCCGGTATTAACATCGGGAACCGCCCAGCCGGATTCTGATAACGATGGCATGCCGGATGAATGGGAAAAAAAGAAAAAGCTGAACCCGGAAGATGCCGCTGATGCCTCTTCGTTCAAGCTGGACAAACAGTATTCGAATATAGAAGTATATATTAACAGTAAAACCACTGCCGGTAAGCAATGAAACAGCTTTTTATCATAGCGGTTGCTTTTTTGGTTGTTGCTGATGCAACGGCCCAGTCTTGGCCCGGACTCACCGGCAAACCTGACACTTCTTACAATACCAACGCGGCCTACCGGAATTCAGTGAAGTCGAATCCTGAAACAAAATATGTAGAAGAGTTTCATTCAGCAAACACCAGGGAGAAGAAAGGAATTGTTTATTGCAGCATAGGCGAAAGGAAATTACTGCTTGATGCTTTTTACCCGAAAGCGAAGACAAAGAAGAAACGGACCGCCATCATCATTATTCATGGCGGCGGCTGGCGAAGCGGTAACAGAACCCAGCATTATCCGTTGGCGCAGCACCTGGCCAGCCTCGGGTATGTTTGCTTTACCCCCGAATACCGGTTATCTACAGAATCCCTGTATCCGGCAGCCGTGAATGATGTGAAGGCAGCGGTGAGATGGGTAAAAGAAAATGCAAAAAAATATTCAGTGGATACCAATGAAATTGCAGTACTGGGTTTTTCTGCCGGCGGCCAACTGGCAGCCTTAACGGGCAATACCAATGGTAATGCACTTTTTGAAGGAACCGGATGCGGATCAAAATACAGCAGCAACGTACAGGCGATCGTGGATATTGATGGCACACTTACCTTTGTTCATCCCGAAAGCGGGGAGGGCGACGACAGCAAACGGATATCGGCCGCCACCAACTGGTTCGGTGCTTCAAAAAAAGATAATCCTGAATTGTGGAAGCAGGCTTCGCCGCTTACCTGGGCCGGAAAAAATTCAGTGCCCACACTCTTCATCAACAGTTCGGTAGACCGCATGCATGCCGGCAGAAACGATTATATAAAAATCCTGTATGAAAACGGCATCTATACAGACGTAAAGAAATTTGAGAATTCACCTCATCATTTTTGCTTGTTCAGCCCCTGGTTTGAACCCACCGTAAAATACATTGATGATTTTCTGAAAAAGGTTTTTAAAAAGTAAATAATGCGGAAGAAACTATTTTTAGGATGGATCCTTTTGGGAACACTATTTACTGCCGCTGCTCAAACCGGTAACCCGCAGCAGTATAAATACGTGTTTACTGTTGCCAAAGACGGCAGCGGGGAGTATAAGTATATACAGGACGCCATCGACGCCATGCGGGTGTATCCCCTGGCACCCATTACCCTGTACATCAAAAACGGAACCTACAACGAGAAAATAGAATTGCCCGCCAACAACACCGATGTTACATTTATCGGGGAAAGCGTGGACAAAACGATCATCACATTCAGCGATTATTCCGGCAGGGGAAAGCATACCACCTTCACTTCTTTCACCGCAAAGATCTCGGGCAACCGATTCCGGGCCGAGAACATTACGTTTGCCAATACCGCAGGCCCGGTTGGACAGGCACTGGCTTTATACGTGGATGCAGACAAAGCCGTATTTAAAAACTGTAAGTTCCTCGGTAACCAGGACACCATCTTTACTTCCGGCGAAACATCCCGCCAGTATTTTGTGGATTGTTATATTGAAGGAACAACCGATTTTCTTTTCGGCCCGGCCACCACGGTATTTCAGCACTGTACCATCCGGGCCAAATCAAATTCATTCATCACGGCTGCAAGCACCACGGAAGGGAAGAAATTCGGTTATGTATTTCTCGATTGTAAGGTGATCGCCGATTCGGCCGTTACAAAAGTTTATTTGGGAAGGCCATGGCGGGCGCATTCCAAAACGGTGTTCATCCGCTGTGAATTGCCAAAGCAGGTGGCGCCGGAACGATGGAACAACTGGAACAACCCGGCCAATGAACAAACGGTTTATTACGCTGAATATAAAAGCACAGGAGAAGGAGCGGAAGCATCGCAGCGGGTTGGCTGGTCGAAGCTCTTAACAGATAAAGAAGCGAAGGAGTATACGCCGGAAAATATCTTCGCTGGCAATAATCCTTCTCTTCCGCTGGAGACCACCTGGTTCCTGTTAAATCCACCTAAACCTTTTCAATGGCCGGCAATAAAAAACTGAGTATGAAAAAAACACTTTTTTCTTTTCTTTTAACGCTTTTTGCAGGCACTGTTTCCGCTCAGGATTTTATTCCCCTGTGGCCGGAAGGGAAGAAGCCCAATTTCAACGGGAAGACTGTAACAGACAGTTTATACAATGATCGTATCTGGCGGGTGGGTACACCCGGCATGTATAGTTTTGTTGTTCCGAAATCGGAGAACAACGGATCGGCCATACTGATTTGCCCGGGCGGTGGCTATGAACGTTTATCTTATTTATACAACGGATTCAATCTTGCCAAATGGTACAACACCATCGGTGTAAATGCTTTTGTATTGATCTATCGATTGCCGCACCAGTCCGACCTGCAAAACCGCCAGCTGGCTCCCTTGCAGGATGTGCAGCGGGCCATGCGCATCATCCGCTCCAATGCAGCAAAATGGAATATTAAAACAAACAAGGTGGGCATTATGGGTACTTCGGCCGGCGGGCATGTGGCCAGTACGGCCATCACGCATTTTGATGACGTGTCTGCCATCCATGATGCATTGGATACCGTTAACTACCGGGCCGATTTTGCCGTGTTGCTTTCGCCCGTGATTACGATGGGCAGGTATACGCATCCCGGCAGTAGAAAATATTTTATCGGTCCCGACAGTACAAAACAGATGATTGAACTGTATTCAAACGAACTGCAGGTATCCTCTTCCACTCCCCCTACATTTCTTGTACATGCACTGAACGACAGTACCGTAAGTGTTCGTAACAGCTACTTGTTTTATGGTGCATTACTGGATAAAAAAGTGAACGCCAGTATTCACATTTTCCCCCGGGGCGGGCATGGAATACGCATGGATGAAAACCCCGGCTCTACCGATCAATGGCTGAACCTGCTGGAAGCCTGGTTAAAAGAAATGGAATTTGTAACACCCATACCATTTAAATAAATGAAGAAACTACTGATCATATATTTCCTGTTGCTGAACGCCGCATGCTTTGCACAACGCATGCAGAAAACCGTTGCCCAGGATGGAACGGGCGATTACAAAACCGTGCAGGAAGCATTCAATGCGGTTCCGTATGGCAATAAAAAACCAATCACCATCACAATTAAACCCGGTATTTATAAAGAGAAGCTGTTACTCGATTCAACCAAAGATTTTGTTACACTGACGGGCCAGGATAAATTCAATACCATTCTTACTTACGACGATCATACCGGTAAGCTTTCTCCCAAGGGGGATACAATCAATACCCGTACATCCTGGAGTTTTAAAATACTGGCCAATCATTTTACCGCAAACAATATTACGTTTCAGAACGATGCCGGCTTTTCGGCCGGGCAGGCCGTGGCGGTGGAATCGGATGGCGATATAGCCATGTTCAGCACCTGCCGCTTCATAGGCAACCAGGACGTGCTGTTCACCAACAACGAAAGAAGCAGGCAGTTTTACCGGAACTGTTATATAGAAGGCACCACTGATTTTATTTTCGGTTCGGCCACTGTTTGGTTTGAACAATGCCATATCCACAGCAAAAAGAATTCGCATGTAACGGCCGCATCCACGCCACCGGAAAAAAAATGGGGGTATGTGTTCAATGAGTGTGTGCTCACCGGCGACACCTCGCTGCACAATGTTTCCCTGGGCCGTCCATGGCGGCCTTATGCAGCCGTGGTGTACATCCGTTGCTATATCGGTCCGCACATAAAGGCGGAGGGCTGGAGCAACTGGAACAATACCGACAACTATAAAACCACCCGGTATGCCGAGTATAAAAACTACGGACCATCGGCCGACCCGGCCAAACGGGTAACCTGGGCCCGGCAGCTTACCGATGAAGAGGTAACCGAATACAATGCCGCCACATTTTTACAGAACTTTAGCAGGAACAAAAACTAACAACATGAGTAAAATTAAAACGGGAATCTGTTCATTCGGCATGTCGGGTAAGCTTTTTCATGCGCCATTCATCCACGGGCATGCCGGCTATGAATTGTACGCTGCCTGTGAGCGGAGCAAAAAGGAGATACAGCAGAAATACCCATCCGTGATCAGCTATTCAACCATTGATGAACTGATGGCCGATGCCGGCATCGAATTGATGATCATCAATACCCCCAACTATACCCACTTCGATTATGCCAAAAAGGCTTTGCTGGCCGGCAAACACATCGTGGTGGAAAAACCGTTTTGCAATACCGTGGCTGAATGCGATGAGCTCATCCGCATGGCCGGTGAAAAAAATAAGATGATCTCTGTATACCAGAACCGGCGCTGGGACAGTGATTTTAAAACCGTTCGTAAAGTGGTGGAAGAAGGTTTACTGGGGGATGTGGTGGAGGCAGAGATCCACTTCGACCGCTATGATGAAAATCTCAGTTACAAGCTGCATAAAGAAACACCCGGGCCGGGAGCTGGTATTTTTTATGACCTTGGTCCGCACCTGATCGACCAGGCATTGCAGCTGTTCGGTATGCCGGATGCGGTGTTTGCCGATATTACCGCTTTCCGCAAGATCAGCCAGGTAGATGATTATATGGAAATCATCCTCATGTACGACCGGTTACGGGTGAGATTGAAATCGGGGTACCTGGTGAAAGAACCTATTCCCTCGTATGTGATTCATGGAACAAAGGGATCTTTCCATAAATCAAGGGCAGATGTGCAGGAAGCCAGCCTGAAACTCGATGTTTTGCCGGATACACCCGACTGGGGAACAGAACCGGAGTCTGAACAGGGACTGCTTCACACAACGGTTAACGGGGAAACGGTTCGGAAGAAAATCCCAACGGAAAGAGGAGATTATAAAGAATACTACAGGCTGCTTCATGAGGCATTACGACATGGAGGTGCCAACCCGGTTAGTGCAGAAGACGGGCGGAAAGTTATTTACATCATTGAAAAATGTTTTGAAAGCGCCCATAAAAAATCAGTAATCAGCATTTAATGAATAACAGGAGAACAATACTGCTAATGATCGCCTGCTTCCTGGCAATTTTTGTACAGGCACAATCAACCTACGTGTCGAAGGTTTGGGTAGCTGATAATGGGAACGGCACTTATAAAAACCCGGTACTGAATGCGGATTATTCCGATCCCGATGCCATCCGGGTGGGCAATGATTTCTACATGATCTCTTCCAGTTTTGAAGACATGCCGGGCTTACCCATCCTGCATTCAAAAGACCTGGTGAACTGGACACTCATCGGTCATGCATTGAAGCGCCAGCCGCCTTTTGAACACTTTGCTGTTCCGCAGCATGGCAATGGCGTTTGGGCGCCATCCATCCGGTATCACAATAATGAATTCTG
>DMRT01000169.1 GCA_003455235.1 Chitinophagaceae bacterium | reverse complement strand
CTGGTGCGGCCCCTGCCGCATGGCCAACCCCTATGTGCAGAAGCTGTACAGCAAATACAAGGATAAAGGCTTTGAAGTATTTGCTGTTTCGCTGGATACCAAAAAGAATGACTGGCTGAAAGCAATCCGGCAGGATAAAATAAAATACATGCAGGTGATTGATAACAGCGGCTGGCGTTCCAAAGTGGCTGAGCGGTATTTTGTGGAGCTGCTGCCCACCAGTTTCCTGGTAGACCGCACTGGCAGGATCGTTGCCATCGACCTTGAGGGAAAGGAACTATTTGATAAGGTGAAGGAATTGGTGCAATGATCATTTGCCGGTATTGAAGCGAACCGACCATCCGAAAGCCACATACCAGTCGGGGGCGGCTGCACTGATGCCAAAACCCGAAGAAAGGTCCAGTTTGAAATCGGGCGTTACATAAAAGGCAATGCCCCCGTCGAGGCTGTGTTCAGGCTGTTGCAGCGTGGAGATGAAACCGAATGCTTCAATATAGCCGTACCATTTTTTCCCCATGCTGAATCCAGGCGCAAAAGTATAGATCCAGGTGGCTTCATCATGAAACCCATCCCATTCGGCGCCGAGGTTGTAACCAATGGCGATATTGTTGGTGATGCTGTTTTGCATGGTAAAACGGAAATTAGGCGCCAGTTTATCGGCCCTGAATTTTTTACCTGCCAGCTTCGGAATGGCAAAATGAAAAATGAGTGAAGTTTTTGGAAGCAGCTTTTTTTCTTCCCACAAAGCGATCTTGGCGCCAACCTCTACCGGTTCAAGCCCGGTTTCGTGCTGCTTCACCTGGCTTTGGTCATAAAACCGGTTGGTGGTGAGCGTGGTGATCAGCCTGAACTCAATTCGTTTATTCAGCCCGTATTTACTGAGCAGGGTAGGGTGCTGGAATTCATTTTCCCCGGGTTTGTTCTGCTGTTTACTGATCCCGAATTCAAACTGCATCCATTTCTTCGGAACGAGGACAGCGCTTTCCGTCTGGTCGGGCCGGTCGGTATCTATCTTTTCCACCTGCGGGTATGCAATGAGCGAGCAAAAGCAGCAACAGATGAGGGGTAGTATTATTTTATTCATAACTCTAAAATAATATTTAGTCTTGGCTAAATATTGGTAAAGATAGGGGAGAATAAATAAAAACCAACAGCTGTTGAAAAAGAAGAGTGTACCGGTTTGAAACCCAGCCTGACAGCTTTGTAAACGGGTGCACTAATGAAAAAAAATTATTTTTTTACGGAAGCGGTTCCGGCAATCAGCGATTCGAGGTTTTTTTCCCGGCAAAACGTTCTGACAAGGTCTTCCGCTTTGTCGAGCACCTGCTGAATACTGAGCTGTTTGGGGCCGGCCAGCTGCCAGGCTTTGGCAAGGGCAGCTGTTTCTTTCAGGGAGGACGCCTGCATCAGTGCTTCCTTGATCACTTCCACCCGCAGCCCATTGTCTTTTAGTTTGCCCAGTTCGGCTATCATCCAGCTGAGGGCGTAAAAGCGGTTCTTGTCCAGCAGCAGGAAACACCGGTTATTGCCGGCATCGGGCATCACGTTATATGGTGAACCGGTGATGTCTTTGGTCAGGTATTTTTGCAGGGCTTTAGCCGGCTTCTTTGACTGGCTTAGCTGCACGCATCCTTTCAGTGCCTGCGGGTAAATGCTCAGCCAGCGTATCATGCGGCGCAGCTCGTGCAGGTCTTTCTCCACGTTATCGAAATGAAAATTTTTCTGGTTCACAAATTCCAGGATGCTGTGAATGGAGACTGCATAAAAATCGTGAATACCCTTTACTTCTTCCTGCTCATCCAGCCAGTCGGCCTTGCGCAGTTTCTTTCTTATTTTACCGGTACGGCTTTTCGCTGTGTTCATCCAGTCGTTTTCCACCAGCATTTCGTTAAGGCTTTGAATCTTCTCCCGGGTTTGCGCCTGCAGGTAGGTTACAATTTCCTTTGGTATCTTTTTAGCCGCAGTAAATTCTTTTGCAAACGCATCATAGTAATCAATCTGCCCGATGGCGTCTTCCAGTGATTTAAAGTGCGCTTTTATTTTGGTGAACTTCTTTTTGTTGTGAATGCCGGCATACAGCTTTGCCAGTCCCTCCAGCATGAACAGCGGCGTTCGGGCATTGTTCTGGTAAAGCCAGAGCGCCGGGTTCTTTTGTTTCGAAGATTTTGAGAGGAGGGTATCCAATTGGTTGAGGTAGTACTCAAACCTGGGCTCACCGTTTTTCATATTGGCTTAATTAATTATTCACAGATCAATGTTTAATTCACCGGGAACTTATTTTTCAAAAAACGCCACATTGCCGCCCACCCATTCCTTGTCTTTATTATACCGGGTGCCGATCATCTTTCCCTTGCTTAGCCGGGCAAGGTTGTGCACCGCTTTTGGCCGGGGCCAGCCTTTCTTCCAGAAATAGAACAACCGGATCTCCGCCTTGGCAGGGATGTCGGGAGTTTTGATCACATCGGCGTATTTTACTTTACGCTGCAGGATCCAGTTCTCCGGGTCGGTAACCTTATCAATATCTTCCTGCATAACATCGATCACCACGCCCATGCCGGCAAAAGAGAACAACGGTTTCAGCACATAATTCTCCAGGTCGGCCGGCGCTTGTTTCAGCTCACTTAAGAAATACGTGTGCGGCACATAGGGGTTGCGTATGAAGGGGAGAGTGAATTTACTGATGCGGTAAAACCAGTTGGGATGCGGCACCCATTCCACGTCGTATGGTTTGGTAAGGTCCACTACCTCACCCAGGCCTTCCTGTTTCTGGAGGTCATCGAAGATAAGGCGGTTGTAAATACGTTTGACGGGTGTTTTCACCCCGTTGTTCATGTAATACAGTTTATCTCCTTCTGCAATCAGTTTGGTAAGGCAAACAATGGGGATGCCGAGAAGTTGCTGTGTGCAGTAAAAGTCGATCCTTGTTTTCTGCTGTTCGGGAAATATCTCCAGGAGGATCACATTTTCGGGGTTAAGATCGCCTACGATGATTTCTTTCAGCAGGGCCGTATATGTTTCTTTTGTATAGCCATTCAGGTAAGGCGAATAGGTATCGGGCAATTCCGCATAGTCGGCGGTAAGTTCCGAATGAAATGCCTGGAATCCATACAGGGTGGGGAAGCCCTGCATTTCTATGAGCTGCGGTTCCAGTTCGCCCTTGTCGTTTTCACAAATACCAAAGTCGAATACGATGAACTCAGAACGGCTGTTTTCGCTCGGCACTTTCACATTAGCCGGAATGCCCCGGTCGGTAAGCGATAGAAATTTCGGATCAGTAATCACGTCAATAATGTCTTCACAGGCACCCAGCATTTTCTCCTTAAAATCCTTTGGAATGAAGACCGGCGTTTCGGCATTGCGGAAATCAAGGGCCCCCGGGTGCAGGGCTTCAATTTTTGCTTCGTAGGCATCGTATTTCTCTTTAGTGAAAGCTGCGTTGAATTTGTCTCTGAGTTCTTTTACCATGACAGGGGTGGGTTTATTTATTGACTCCAATAAAAATAAACATAAAAAATCATTTCACACCCCTTTGTTGTTGTTATGGATGAAACAAAAGGAGGCAGGATTTAAACTTCCACCGGCTGCAGGCTTTCCACGGCGCTGAATAAGAAATTGGGGAGGATGTGAGCGTAGGTCCACATGATCTTTTCAGGATCGTTGAGGTGATCGATCATGGATTGCCATTTTTCAAACCCGTAGTTGTCAATAACGGTTTTCTTTTTTTCGTCGGTCTGCAGGTGCAGGCTCATACCAATGGCATCGGCTTCGGGATGAAACTGGGTGCCGATCATGTACTCATTGAAGCGGATGGCCATTACGGCACGTTCAAGCGGAACATGCGGTCGTTCCTTTTCAATAGCCAGGATGGAAGCGCCCATCAGGCGGAGTTTATTATGATTGGGTTCAATCACCTGGTAGTCGCGGCTGTCTACCGAATAAAACGGATCCTTCAGCCCGTTAAAGATCATCTCGGTTTTTCCATCGCTAAGCAGGTGCATGGGAAAAATACCGAATGCCGTACTCCTGCGTTTGGTAACCCGGGCAATGTTATAATGACGGCAGATCAGCTGGAAGGAATGGCAGATAAAGAAGACCTGTTTTTTCTGCACATGGGCCGGGTTGTTGTTCCAGGCTTCCACCTTGTTTAGCCAGCCGAAATACACTTTTTCCCATTCGCTGCCTTCGCTTTCGAGCGGACTGCCGGGGCCGCCGCTGGAGATATAAATATCATAGCTGAGATCGGGTGCCTGCTTTTCGAGCCGCACATCAAATTCATCCCAGGAAAGATCGAGATTATTGGCTTCACCAAACTGGTTGAGTATTTCACGGATACAGCGCATCCCCTGATTGGCATGACCCTCGTAGAGATCCAGAATTGCAACACGGATGGCCTTCTTGTCGGTCAAGTTCATATACAAACATAACAATTTTTTAAATCAGCTTATTTTATGCAACCGGTACATTTTATTAACGCCTTGTGAATTAATCGGCCTATAAAACAGCATTTATTTTAATAACATGACGGGCTTCCTGTTTTTACCTGACCAACCTCAGAAAAAACCCGCAGGTTTTTTTATCTATTTGTGAACAGCACGATAAACATGCCTGCTCATACTGATCAACCCACCATGCCCGGTCGCATTCTGTTCGACCATTGCCATTCCTGCCTGCCTGCCCCGGGCTCTGCAGAAGAGATGCTTGCGTTTAAAAAAATACAGGAAGGATTTGCCAGCCAGTTTGAATTATTTTTTCCCGATAACCATGCAAACAAGTGTATAGTGGTGATTCCGAGTCTTACACTCGACCAGGAGGTGCTGGCCAAAGTGCAGGGAGCCCTGCATTATGAAGAGCGGCTGCTTTGTTTGCTGATGCTGTTGCGGATGCCAAGGGCCCGGGTGATTTATGTAAGCAGCATGCCCATCGACGAGGTGATTATCGACTACTACCTGCACCTGTTGCCGGGCATCACCGGCTATCATGCCCGGGAGCGCCTGACATTATTGAGTTGCTATGATTCTTCCCAATTACCGCTTACGCAAAAAATACTGCAGCGGCCGCGGCTGATTGAACGGATTAAAAACAGCATTCCCGCCGGGCACGTGGCTCATATTGCCTGCTTCAATACCACGGCTTATGAACGAACGCTGGCCGTGCGGCTCTCCCTTCCCATTTATGGGTGCGATCCATCGCTTGTGTACCTGGGAACCAAGAGCGGGAGCCGCCGCGTTTTTATGAAAGCAGGTGTTCACATGCCGCCGGGCGCTGAGAACCTGCAGCACTATGACGACATTGTGCATGCCGTGGCGGCATTGAAAGACATGTACCCGGAGCTGAAAAAGGCAGTGATCAAACTCAATGATGGTTTTTCCGGTGATGGCAATGCCATACTGGAATACCCCGATCACATTTCGGCAAAAGAAATGTACAACTGGATTCACCATAACCTGGATAAGAAAATACGGCCCGTTGCCGGTGATCTCAGCATTGAAACATTCCTCGAAAAATTCCGGCTGATGGAAGGCATCGTGGAAGCCTTCATGGAAGGAAAAGAAAAAACCTCTCCATCGGTTCAGTGCCGCATCAACCCCCTGGGTGAAGTGGATATCATTTCCACCCACGACCAGGTGCTGACAGGAGATACCGGCCAGGTTTTCGTCGGTGCTCATTTCCCGGCAGATGAAGCTTATCGTTCTGAAATTGCCGTACTGGCAAGACGCATTGCAGAAGAACTGAAAAAAGAAGGTGTGCTCGGCCGCTTCAGCATTGATTTTGTTTCGGTGAAAGAACCGGAAGGGTGGAAGCATTACGCCATCGAGATCAACCTGCGCAAGGGAGGAACCACCCACCCGTTTTTGATGCTCCAGTTTCTGACCGACGGGCATTATGATGAAACCACCGGCGTATTTGAAACACCCGGCAAACAGGTTCGCTACTACTATGCTTCTGACAACCTGCAGCGGGACAGCTATAAAGGGTTATCGCCGCAGGACCTCATAGACATTGCCATGTTTCATGAACTGCATTTTGACGGGGCCGCACAGAAAGGAGTGATGTTTCATATGATCGGCGCTTTATCGCAGTACGGGAAGATGGGCGTGGTGTGCATCGGCGAATCGCCGGAAGAAGCGTATTCGTTTTATACCCGCACTTTTGAAGTGCTGGATGCTGAAACTGTAATAAAATAAAAGGCCGGATGTTATTCCGGCCTGAAAATCAGTGCTAATAGTTTGAATTAAACACGGCATTTGAACTAATCGGCGATTGTTTTGTCGTTCCTCCCGCAATGGCGCTCCGAAACTTCAAACCGCAAACCTCAAACTTCTTCTATCTCACCAGTATCACCGTTCCTTTCATTTCAATCACTCGTCCGTTTTTATCCAGGCCTTTGATCGTCCACACATAGGTTCCTTCCAGCGCCTGTTTGCCTTTGAACATACCGTCCCATCCTTCCAGCCACTTATTGGTTTGGAATACGAGCTTGCCATAGCGGTCGAATACCCGGAAGTATTCGGTGCTCTTTATGCCAACGGGGATCGGGCGGAAGACATCGTTCAGTCCATCACCGTTTGGCGAGA
>DMRT01000063.1 GCA_003455235.1 Chitinophagaceae bacterium | reverse complement strand
GGTGCCGTGTATCCAGATCACGAGGATGGACTTGATACCCAGGCCGTGTGAAAAGAACATGTATTGAAAGGTACCCAGCATCATGCCGGTATCCCAGAGCCCCGCCACTTTCAGCACCGGCCAGCGGAACAGCGTGGGTATGCCCAGCAGAAAACCGCCCAGCACAAACATGAAAGCGATAAAGATATTGTTGATGGCAATGTATACAAACATGTTGAAGGCGCTGCCGCCTTTGTATACACCGAAGGGATCTCCCTTGGCGATGTTCTCTTCGGTCATGTTCACATAATCATCGCCCAGTACGCCCCGTACAAAGCCTTCGTTGTTCATGGCCGAAAAAACGCCGATGCCTACAAACAGCAGGAACACAAGGGTGGTGAATAAAAAGATGCGGTGGTATTTCCGGAACAGCAGCGGCAGTTCAAATTTCCAGAAGCGGAACAGGTTGCTGTATTTTTCTTTCTTGTTTTTATAAATGCCCTGGTAAATAGCGGCGGCAATGCCGTTGATCCAGCGGGTTACCTTGCTTTTGGGATAAAATGTTTTGGCGTACGAGAGATCATCGATTAACGTAATGAACCGTTCCGCCATTTCATCAGGGTTACCGGAGGGTGAGTGTTGGTACGATTTCCATTTATCGGCATTCTCTTTAATGAACCTTGCCTCTCTCATAAATTAAATTTACCGGTTGCTTTCATGAAACTACAAATTATGGGATATTTATACCACAAATTATGGAAAACATCTCTAATTTCACCCCACAACCGGCCATATGAGCATCATCCAGATAGGCACTGCATTCAACATTGATATTGAATTTGAAATCGCTGAATTTCACAAGCGCCTCCTGGCCTATATCATTGATTTTGCCCTCATGCTGCTGTACCTGATCAGTATGATTTATGTGATGGTGGGCGGACTGGAGCTGCACCGCTTATCGGTGGGTTTCCTGATTCTCATTGTGCTGCTGCCCATGCTCTTTTATACCTTTCTTACCGAGTTGTGGATGAACGGACAAACCCTTGGCAAAAAGATCATGCGCATACGGGTGGTGAGTCTCGATGGCGGCGAAGCCACCCTGGGCCAATACCTGATGCGCTGGTTCCTGCGTTTTTACGAATGGGGTTTCATCATCTTCTTTATTTTTTACAGCAGCCTGCCGGCCGGATTCTTTGTGCTGTTTGTGGGGGGCATGACTTCCGTAGTCCTCATTGCCATCTCACCTAAAAACCAGCGGCTGGGTGACCTGGCAGCCGGAACCGTGGTGGTGAACACCCGCTCCACCCTTACCGTAGCCGACACGGTCTTCATGAACATCGATCAAACCAATTACAAAGTGATGTTTCCGCAGGTGATGCGGCTGAGCGACCGCGACATCAACACCATTAAAAGTGTATTGACACAGGCCGGCAAAAGGAACAACTACGACATGTGTCACCGGGTGGCAATAAAAATAAAAGAGGTGCTGAACATACAAACGGATATGTATGTTGACCAGTTCCTGGAAAAATTACTGGAAGATTATAATTACCTGGCCACGAAAGAATAACCTTTGCCGGTTAAAACCCTGTTCCCCTCATCGCCAGCACACTGAACAGAAATGCCAGTACAACAAACACTATTACCACAATGGTAACGATGCCAACGATGCGGAAATAAACAGCCAGTTTTGTGATGCCGGTTTCAAAATATTCCTGGCTGGATGTATCAATTCCCTTGCGGATATTAGAAGCCGCCTGCAATAAGATGATATTTACCGCCAGCGACACCATCAGGGAAATAAGGGGCCAGATGATCATCAATCCCATCAGGTCAGATGCACTGCCACCCAGCCGGCTCAGCCGCACCAGGGTTACCACAAAAAAACTTACGGTTAATGCGGCGCTCACCAGCCCGGCAATGGCATTGATGTTTGCCCAGAGGCTGATGCTGGACAGCAGTGAACGGCTTTCTTCATCCATATTGAAATTGAATATGCTGCTGGTATTGTTTTCCATAAATAACTATTGTTGTTGAATCATCCGGTACAGGGTATTCAGCAAGGCGATCAGCGCAAATACCGTGGTGATGATGAAAAATATTTTTAACGAGCGCAGGCCGGCATTCAGTTCAGCGGTGCTTTCGGTTTCCAGTGCACTTTTTATCTTCCTGGAAAAATTATAGAGGAAATAATATACCGTTACCACGGCTGCCGCCACGATGAGCACCGCGGCAACAAAGCCGGCGTCACCGAACAGTGAAAACACTTCGCCGAAACCACTGATGCGCCGGTACGAACGGGAAATATTTTCACCCACCACCAGGCCAAAGAGCAGCGCCGCACCACAGGCAGCAAAAACAGCAATGGCAATAAAGCGGCTCCACCGGGCCGAATCGGAAAGCTGCTGCCTCACTTCTCCTTCGAGGTGAAGGCCGGTATCCAATAAATGATCTTCGGGTAATTCTGTCATGGCCATGGTTTTGGTAAATGAGGAAACGAATATGTAAAACTTTCAGCACACGGCAAAAGAAAAGCCGTTGAAAAACTCAACGGCCTGCAGCAATAAGATGAGCGGTTTATCAACTGTTCACATTGGAGGCCGCCACAGAAATAAAGAATACAATAAACACGATATAAACCAGCAGTCCCAGCACCTGCAACGCTATACCAATGATGGAACAGATGCGCCCGGCACGCAGGCTGCTGTAAGAAGATTCCGAATACAGTCCCGGGTTGGCCCGGTACTCGGCCATGTCTTTATTGGAAATAACCAGGGCAACAATGCCGCAGATAAAACAAACCACAATGGAAAGAATGCCAAGCACCAGGGTGGCGGTGGCATTGGGAAGCTGGGCAGTACCGGAGGTACCCTGGCTGATGTAATCCCTGTTTTGTTCGTTCATGTCAGAAGTTGGTTTTGGTGATGACTTTGTAAATATAACTAAGCAGGATAATTCCTGCACAAAACATAAAGGAATATTTAAGGATTACAGCCCCTTGCCGCAACTTAAAGATCACCTGGACGATCAGAAAAGCAAACATCAATAATACCGGAATCAATGCAGGATACAGGTGAATACTGCCTGCCAGGTCTCCCCGGAGCAGCAATAAAAAACTCCGCTGCATGCCGCAGCCCGGGCAATCAAAATGCGTAAGCTGTTTAAACAGGCAGGGAAGCTGGTGC
>DMRT01000268.1 GCA_003455235.1 Chitinophagaceae bacterium | reverse complement strand
GAAGCCCTGATCAAAAAATACGAGAAGCAGAGTGAGAACGTGAAGAACAACCGGGAGTTTGAAGCCATCAACAAGGAAATTGAAATGCAGACGCTGGAAGTAAAGCTCTGTGAAAAGCATATCAAAGACGCCACCGAAGAAATTGCTGAAAAGGCAAAACAACTGGAACTGGCAAAAAAAGCAGTAAGCAACAAAGAAGCCAACCTCTCTGCCAAGAAAGGGGAACTGGAAAAGATCATCGGCGAAACTGAAAAAGAAGAAAAACATTACAACAAAGAAGCCGAATCGGCCCGTAAGCACGCCGATGAGCGCCTGCTGATGAGCTACGACCGCATCCGCAAAAACTACCGCAATGGCCTGGCCGTGGTGGCGGTGGAAAGAGACAGCTGCGGCGGTTGCTTCCACGCCATTCCTCCCCAGAAACAAAGTGAGATCAAACTGCGTAAGAAGATCATGGTTTGCGAAAACTGCGGACGCATCCTGGTCGACTCTGACCTGAACGATTCCGTTGAAGTAAAGTAAGATCCGGTCCCGGATTCAAGATACCAGAAATGCCTGCATCAACTGCAGGCATTTTTTATACCCACCCGGCCAGTTCAATAACAATGCGCTGCTAAATTCATTAATTTGCTTCCCGGCTCAATTTATTATATGCTCCGCAAACTTCACATACAGAATTACGCCATCATCAACGAACTGGAAATTGAATTCTCCGGCAAACTCAATATCATCACCGGTGAAACCGGCGCCGGTAAAAGCATCCTGGTGGGTGCACTGGGCCTGGTACTGGGCGACCGGGCCGATACCGGTGTGCTGCAGGATAAAGAAAAGAAGTGCTTTGTAGAAGCCCTGTTCGATACAGAAGGCAGGGAATCCATTGCCGGGTTTTTAAAAGAGAACGACCTGGATGCCGGAGACGAACTGGGCATACGCCGGGAAATAACCCCCAATGGCAAATCAAGGGCTTTTGTAAACGACACCCCGGTTAATCTTTCCCAGTTAAAATCGCTGAGCCTGATGCTGGTTGACCTGCACCAGCAGTTTGATACACTGGAACTGAATACGGCCCTGTTCCAGCAGGAAGTGGTGGATGCACTGGCGGATAATACCGCTGTGTTAAAACAATACAGAGCTATCTTTCATTCGTACCAGCGTACAAAAAAAGAGCTGGAGGCATTGCAGGCACAGCAAACTGCCGCCAATGCAGCGCTGGATTATAACCAGTTCCTGTTTGATGAACTGGACGAAGCGGGGTTCAACGAAAATGAACTGGAAGAACTGGATACCGAACTTAAACTGCTGAACAATGCAGAAAATGTAAAGATGCAGCTGAGCAGTATCTGTTACGAACTCAATGAGAGTGATCAGCCCCTGGTACAGCAGCTGAAAACATTACAACATAAACTTCATTCGCTTGATCAGTACCATAGCGGCATTGCTGACCTGGCAAAACGCCTGCAAAGCGCCCAGCTGGAATTACAGGATATTGCCGGGGAACTGAATCACATCAACAACAGCGTTCGGTACAGTGCGGAACGGATACAGTTTGTAAATGACCGCATATCCCTTGGTTATAAACTGCAGAAAAAACACGGCGTAAACAGCACTCAAGAACTGTTGCAGCTGAAAGACGATCTTCAGCAGAAACTGAATGATATCCTCAACATCGGCGAATCCATCAGCCAGAAAGAAAAAGAGGTGAATGTGTTTTTGAAACAGGCAGAAGAGCTGGCTCAACGCATGTCGGCCGGCCGCAAAAAAGCCGTTAAACCTTTTATGGAACAGGTAAATACATTGCTGGCAAAAGTAGGCATGCCCAATGCCCGGTTTAAGGCAGATGTTAATCCACAGGATGCCCTGGGCGAAAACGGAAGTGATGCCGTTGAATTTCTTTTTGATGCCAACAAGAGCAACCGTTTTGAGCCGGTTCAAAAAGTGGCCAGCGGAGGTGAGTTAAGCCGCCTGATGCTCTGCATCAAATCGCTGGTTGCCCGTAAGCTGCAGCTGCCCACCCTGATCTTTGACGAGATAGATACCGGCATCAGCGGCGAAGCCGCCCGGCAGGTGGGAAACATCATGAAAGAACTTTCTGTTTCGCATCAACTGATCTCCATTACTCACCAGCCGCAGATAGCGGCCCGGGCCGATGCCCATTATTTTGTGTACAAGGCCATTAGCAGGGATAAGATTGTTACGTCCATCCGCCTGCTCAGTAATGACGAACGGATTACGGCCATCGCCCAGATGCTGAGCGGCGAGAAGCCGACGGCTGCTGCCTTGCAGAATGCGAGGGAAATGGTGGGAAATTGATCAGTCTAACCTTGGTTGTGTATAATCTCAGAATTTTAGCACTTATTCTTCTCGCTACCCTGCTTGGATATCTTACCCACCTCTTTATCAAAAATAAGATCAATCCACGGGCATCTGCTTTCAGCTTCCTGGTATACCTGATCGCACATTTTGCTACCATTGTCATTTGGGTTTTTCTTTTCGGGCTGGTACTGATACGGTTTAAAAACTGGTTCCTTACTAAATAGGCCCTGATGGCGGGCAGCATTTTTTAAACAGATTGTGTCTTGAATAATAAAATATACTATGCGGATCGTCGTTTTCCTCCTGTTTTGCCTGGCTCTGTACAGCTGTCAGAAAGAAGTTTCCCCGGATAATAATATCATAGCTTCCACTTTCGATAGTGTGATTGGCCGCTGGCGCTATTTGTATGATTACAGGCTTGTGACAACCAAAACCGATACAACCACTGTCATCGACAGTGTGTACAGCGGAAACTATGATCCTTTCTCTTATTTTGAGATCAAGACTGACTCCACCTTCAGGTGGTGGAGATCATCATCACCGGCATTGCCCATGTATGGTTGGGGTACGGGAGGGCATGTACTGATGGACGGCTCATTCCGCTATATGCGGTTACGCAGTGAATACACTACAGGAGATGATTTTGTTACAATCTCGCCGTTAAATCCCGGGAGTACAGGCCCCTTGTATCGCATCAAATACCTGAGTGCGGACAGTATGGTATGTTCTTTCCCGGTAGAAGGTCCGGCCGGAACAAATACCTACTGGTGGTGGCATGATGTTTACGTAAAATAAAATCGTTGACTTTAATCATAATTATAAGTCCGGGTTTGCCCGGGCTTTTTTTATTTTAAATTAGGACTATCTTTACCGCACTAAAAAACAGAACATGTCGTACAACTTACTCAAAGGAAAGAAAGGAATCATATCCGGTGCATTGGATGAACGTTCCATTGCCTGGCGCACTGCATTAAAATGTTATGAAGAAGGAGCCGAACTGGTGCTTACCAATGCACCCGTGGCCATGCGGATGGGCGAGATCAATAAACTGGC
>DMRT01000079.1 GCA_003455235.1 Chitinophagaceae bacterium | reverse complement strand
CCATCGCCCAGTTTACCAATATACATACCAGGGCGAAGGCGTATATGTTCCTTCCAGTCGAGGCTTTTTATGGATTCTTCGGTATAATCGAAAAGGTCTTTCTCTGCCATTTCATTTTTCATTTATTGGCTTACCGGCTTACCGGTTTATTAGTAATCAGGGTGCTGTTCCGGATAAACAAATAAACCAATAAACTAATAAACCTGCACAGTTCAAGGCTGCGAATATAAATGAATGCAGGGATTCAGACGGGCCTGTAATTATCCACATTCAGTATTAAAATGTGCGAAAACAAAGAGCTGCTGATCCCGGTTTTTTGAAAGCATTTCCGGCGTAATGACCAATGTTTGCATCCGGCCTGCCCCTGGTCATACGCCCAAAATGACAAAGCCAGTATCTTTATGAAAATTTAAGTCATGAAAACATGGAAGCTACTACTGGCATCTGCAGGAATTGTTTTTCTTTTTTCCTGCAGCAGCACCAAACTCACTTCTTCGTGGAAAGCGAATAATGCGGTAACCAGACCATACTATAATATTATGGTGTGGGGCATTCTCACCGAAAAAGACAGCACCCTGCGGGCAACAATGGAAACACACCTGGTGAACGACCTGGCTGCCAAGGGGTATCATGCCATTTCCTCGGTGGCGGTGTTTGGGTCCCGTTCGTATAAAAAACTAACCGAGAAAGAGATTGTGGACCAGTTCCGCAACAGCGGCGTGGATGCGGTAATGACCATGGTATTGCTGGATAAACAAAAAGAAGAGACCTGGGTTCCGCCCAGCCTGATCAATAACCCTGCACCCAATGGCAATGTGGAACGGTATTATTCTTCGGTGTATGACAAAGTGTTTACGCCCGGGTATTATGTTACCACCACCAATTACTTCTGGGAAAGCAACCTGTTTGAAGTGGTCCGGGATAAATTAGTGTATTCAGCACGAACAAAGTCCTTCGACCCGGCATCGGCCAACATGCAGGCGCATGAGAACGGTCTGCTGCTGATAAAAGACATGCTGAAAAAGAAAGTGATTGTTAACCAGGTGAAGAAAGAACAGTAACAGAATCCCGGTTAGCCTTTTTATAGTAGCTTTATACAAATCATTTACATGAATCTTGATCTTACCGGGAAAACGGCCGTGGTGTGCGGAAGCACGCAGGGCCTTGGATATGCCAGCGCAGTGGAACTGGCGCAGCTTGGTTGTTCCGTGGTGTTGGTTGCACGCAACGAAGAGAAGCTGAAAGAAACGGTAACCAGGCTGGATACAACGAAAGGACAAAAACACCGGTACCTGGTGGCCGATTTCGGCGATACCGTGGCAGTTAAAACGACCATCGATGATTTTGTGAAAAGCAATACCGTGCATATTCTGGTAAACAATACCGGCGGACCGGCAGGTGGTACGGCCCTGCATGCAAAAGCAGCGGAATTTTTATCGGCATTCAGCAATCACCTGGTCAACAACCAGCACCTTACCCAGGCCGTGGTGCCAGGAATGAAGGCCGCCGGTTTTGGCAGGATCATCAATATCATTTCCACTTCAGTGAAAAGCCCTATCGCCGGACTGGGAGTAAGCAATACTATCCGGGCGGCTGTTGCCAACTGGGCAAAAACACTGGCAACCGAACTGGGACCCTTTGGAATAACGGTGAATAATGTGCTGCCCGGTTTCACCAAAACAGTACGTGCCGATTATGTGATAGCTTCCAAAGCAAAAGCTACGGGAAAAACAGAAGAAGAAGTAATGAAGGACCTGGTGTCAGAGATACCGGCGGGAAGAATCGGGCAACCGGAAGAATTTGGCGCCGCTGTTGCTTTTCTGTGCTCCCCTGCCGCTGCCTACATCAATGGAATTAATTTACCGGTGGACGGAGGAAGACTGGGGTGTTTGTGAAAAAGAATGCTGCATGCCGGATGCCGAACATCATGAACCTTTAACTATTAACTGAGAACCAATAACCACAAACCATGAACTATGTATTTCGTCTTGTGAAAACCGCCTTGCTCTCCATCCTGTTGATGTCGTGCCTGGCACAACCCAAGACAAGTCTCACCGCCGATGAATTTGAAAAGCAGGTAAACAGCAATCCAAATGCACAATTGCTGGATGTACGTACCCCGGATGAATTCTTCTCGGGTCATATTAAAAATGCATTGCTGGCCGATTGGACCAACGCCGAAGAATTTCAAAGGAGGGTATCATTCATCGACAAAGCCAAACCCCTTTACGTGTATTGTTTGTCGGGTGGCCGCAGCGCCGCCGCCGCCGCCAAACTCAGAAAGATGGGTTACGAAAATGTATACGAACTGCGAGGAGGCACCAATGCCTGGAGAGCCGCCGGCAAACCGCTGGAAGGAAACAGCCCTGCGGTACAAATGACCCTCGATGACCTGTATAAAGCCATTAACAGCTCACCCACTGTGCTCGTTGATTTTGGTGCTTCCTGGTGTCCGCCCTGCCTGAAAATGGAACCTGTTTTAAAAAGCCTGGAAACAAACAATCCCGGCAAGTATACATTGGTAAAAGTGGATGGCGGCCGCGACCAAAACATATTGCAGCAGTTTAAAGTAACTGCCCTGCCCGTTTTTATTGTGTTCAAGAACGGTAAACAGGTATGGCGCCGCGATGGAATGGCTGATGAGAAGGAACTGGCGGAACAGTTGAAATAAGGTCAGGCTTTTTTCTTACTGATATATTTCCCTGCTGCAACCAGGAATAAGGAAAGCCCAAGAAAGGCAATAAACAATCCCCCGCAGTTGATCAGCACCCGCCGGTAACCCAGTTCCGTAACATTTACAAAGGGATAGGGATAGTAGGCCGTGATGGCTCCGTGTATGAACGTCCATACCAGGTATACCAGTGGATAAAGGAGCCACACAAATGCATGCCGGTATTCCAATTCATTTTTGGAAACAAATAATATCCAGCATAAAAGAAATAATAGCGGAATGACCGTATGCAGCAGTTCATCTGTAATGTATTGCAGGCCTTGCGGGTTCCATAAAAAGCGAAGAATGGCATTGTACACCACCCCCACGATAACAATATAAACGGTGATGGCGGTAAGCGTTGTTTGCCTGGCAAAAAAATGACCTGGTTTTGAAGCGGGTTTAATCCATAAAAAACTTACGCAAACAGCCACCAGCAGGTTGGTAAGGATGGTAAAGAAACTGAAGTACCGGATGATGGTTTCCGGAACAGGAACCAGCCTGTTCTGAATAATCAGGTAAAGCTGGGAAATAAGAGCAAACCACCCGAGTACACTCAGCATTGCAAGCCAGGCCGCCGGAATTTTAACTGTCTTTTCTTTCATTGGCTTTACTGGGATGATTCCTTAATAAAATCGCTCACCAGGTAACTGATCAGTTTACCGGTGGATTCGCTTTTTCTTCCGTCTGCCAGCTGGGTGGCGCCTTCGGCAATATGCAGGTAGGCCACTTTTGCATCCTGTGCTGCAAAGGTTACAAACTTGCGTGCATGCAAAGCGGTGATACCGCTGGGTGTGGAGGCGCTGCTGAGGGTATATTCCACACAATCCAGGTCCAGTTCAATACCGGTATAACTGTCTTCGGTAAAGCCCGTGGCATGTGCCACCGCCTGGATGAAATTTTTACGTTCATGAATGAAAATGTCTTCGTAACTGATGTAATCCATAAAAGGATTGTTGTGAATATCCATCAGTACATTCTGTGTGATGTAATTTTCGTGCAGACCGATCATGCAGTATTTGCCAAGATATCCATCTTCTTCCGCATACCGGAATCCATTGCCGCTGTGCCGGCCTTCGGCTACGTTGTAATCGGTATGTGCATCTAAATTAATACAATTGATCTGCGCAAGCGGGATGATCTCCGCCTTATGCAGCCCTTTCGCCACACCTTTGATGATGGGATAGGCATTGTTGTGCCCGCCGCCGATCACAACCGGTATCTTTTTGGCAGAAGCGATTACTTTAATGATGTTCTCCACTTCTTCATCAATGATGTTGATGGCATGGCGGTATGCATTTACTTTTTCATCGGCGTTGTAGGCATTGTTCTCAATCAGGAATTTGAGGTCACCGAAGTCAAAATGGCCAAGCAGCAGGATCTGTTCGCCGGTAAAAAAATCATTACTCTGTACATTCAGGAAAGCCGACAGGAAGGAAAGCCAGGCGGTATCTGTTCCACCGATGCCGTAGTTGGCTCGTACGCCAAAATCTTCCGGGATACCGAGGATCACATATTTTGCGGCTGACTGCTGGATTACTTCGGGCCATTCTTCACCGGACCTGAGGTATTGCAGCCGTTCCCCAATCTTTGTTTCAAAGCGGCGCACTTTTGTCAACGACAGAATATCTTCCTTGCTGTAAAAACTGAAATGTTTCATATCGGGAAGATAATGAAATTCCCTGTTCCGCCTCCACCCCGTTCATCAGCCCGCAAATTACATAACTTAGCAGCATGAAGAATATCTTACGGGGTTGCTGCCTGTTTCTCATTTCCCTGCTGATTTATTCCTGTTCGGCAAACAAGGAAAAGAAAACCGGTGAAGTTCCGGCTCCGGCAGAAACGGCAAAACCTGAAACCGATACGGTAAAAATAAAACTGAAACAGGCCATCGAAAAAATGGCGGTGGCAGATTTGAAAGCCGGCGGCTTTACCCTGGAATACCTGCTGGTGGAAAACCTGGATTACAAAACCGCTTCATTAAAAGAGTATTACCTGTATCGGAAAGGGCAACTGGAAAAATCACGGGAAGAATACCGGAAACTCACACAACGGCTGCACCAATCCAATACACCGGTTGATATGAACCGCTACCGGGACGATTCCCTCAAAAGCAATAAAGCGGCAGCAGAACTGTCAGAACTCATTAACATCGCAGACACAAACATGACCCTTTACCGGGTAACCTATCACCTCAATGCAAAAACAAACAGTGCCCGCTACAATAATGACTTTCTGAAATTCCTGTTCATGCATGATCTTACAGAAGTAAAGCTGCGGTTTGGTAATACGCCCTGACGGACCCCTTATCAGAGCAACGGATCAGCGGTAATTATTTTTTAAAAATTATTAACTGAACCCCTGTTCGGGCATTTTCCCGTTGGTATAATATTTGTTCAGGGGGGTGCATGAAAAAACAAAACACAATCCCAGCAATTTTATTGGCCCTTGGAGTTTTATTCACTTCAGCAGCATCTGCGCAAAAGCGGGGCGATGGTTCCACCTTTGAAAAAGGAAGTATTACGTTCAATGCCGGTGTGGGCGCCGGCACGGAATACAAAAGTGATTATTACAATTCGGCCCTGGGCACCAAGGGCTCGCTTGAGTTTGGTCTCTGGCAGGCCGGTCCGGGTGTGATCAGCCTGGGCGTGGAAGCCGGCACTTCATTTTCCAACGGAGGCTATTACAATGATTACAAAACAAGCACCGTGGTGGTGGCCGGCCGCTCGGCCTGGCATCATGGCTGGAATGTACGCAACCTGGATACCTATGCAGGTCTTTCCGCCGGCGTTGGCTTTCATCAATACCGTTATTCCAATAACGGGAAAGTGAAGCAGGATGAAATAATCCCGGTATTCGGAGG
>DMRT01000097.1 GCA_003455235.1 Chitinophagaceae bacterium | reverse complement strand
GATTACGGACAAATTACCATTCTATTACTTATTGCTTTATTCATTGTTGTAGCGCCGGTATTCGGTCTGTACACCATGTTCCGCAAGGCCGGTTACCCGGCCTGGAAAGCACTGATTCCGTTTATGAACACCTGGTTCATGCTGGACATTGCCAAAAGACCCAAGTGGTGGTTTTTTGCCCAGTTTATACCGGTGGTGGGATGGTTCTTCAGTTTTGCCATTCTCATCGAGTTTGTGAAGTGTTTCGGCAAATTCAAATTCTATCAGCATGCAGCCACTGCACTGGCTGCATTTATTTATTTCCTCTACATCGGGCTGAATAAAAAAGACCGGTACATCGGTCCCGAAGGAGTGAAGCTGTACAAGAAATCCACCGTTCGTGAGTGGGTGGATGCAGCCGTATTTGCCATCGTAGCCGCTACGCTCATCCGCACTTTCGTGTTTGAAGCCTACACCATTCCCACGCCCTCAATGGAAAAAACCCTGCTGGTGAATGATTTTTTGTTTGTAAGTAAATCAACCTATGGCCCGCGCCTGCCCAATACACCGATCGCCATGCCTTTTGTGCATCACACTATTCCCGTTGTGAATGTGAAATCATATGTAGAGTGGGTACACATACCTTATATCCGCTGGTTTGCCAGCCCGGTAAAAAGAAACGATGCCGTGGTATTCAACTTCCCGGTGAACGATACATTGATCAACGATGAAGTGAACTTTGGCAGCCGCGTTACTTATTATGAAGCGGTACGGCAACTGGGACGTGAACGGGTTTGGCAGGATTACGGTGACCTCATCATCACCCGGCCAGTCGACAAACGGGAGAATTTCATCAAGCGCTGCGTGGGCATTGCCGGTGATACCATCCAGATCGTAAACGGTAAGCTGATGGTGAATGGAAAACCCGGCGACCTGTTTCCGCAGGCACAACGGTATTACCTGCTGCAGGTTCCGGATGGCGCCTACCTGGATAAAGACAGGCTGCACGACCTGGGTATTGATGTTCGTGAAGAACAGAATGATTTCGGACAGGTAAAGAATAACCTGTACCAGGTAAACATCACCAATGCCGAAAAAGCAAAATTGAAACTGCCCAATGGTTATATACTTTCCGATTTTGTGATGGAACACCAGAACGACCTGTTCCCGTATTACAGCGATTCCACGGGTAAAAACTGGTCGGGCGACAACTACGGTCCGCTCTGGATTCCCAAGAAAGGAGCAAGCATTCAGCTAACACACGATAACCTCATCCGTTACCAGCGCTGCATTGAAGTGTACGAAGGGAATAAGTTTGAAGAGCGGAACGGTAAATATTTCATCAATGGCCAGGAAGCGGCCAGCTATACGTTTAAAATGGATTATTACTGGCTGATGGGAGATAACCGCCATAACTCGCTTGACAGCCGTTACTGGGGCTTTGTACCCGAGGACCACGTGGTGGGCAAAGCCTCGCTCATCTGGTTCAGCTGGGAGAAAGGGCCACGCTGGAAAAGGCTCTTCCGCTGGATCAAATAAATGCAGCGAATTGAATTTAAATGTTTAATTTTAAAACATAGATGGGTCCTCCCGCAGCAATGCAGGGAGGACTTTTTGTCTGTACCCGAAAAGTAAAACCCAGCGTATGAAAAAAGAAGCCTACCAGTTCAACTATGAAGTATACAACTCAGTGGAGGAACTGAGCGCCCCCGATGCCTGGCTGCTGAACGAAGCCAGGGAAGTAACAGCGGCGGCTTATGCGCCTTACTCCAATTTTAATGTGGGTGCCGTGGCCAAACTTTCGAACGGGGAAATTGTGGCCGGCACCAACCAGGAAAATGCATCGTACCCGGCCGGGCTTTGCGCCGAACGGGTGCTTCTTTCTTCAGCAGCCACTCTATACCCTCATGTGGCCATCGATACCATGGCCATCAGTTACAATAATATCAATGGAGAAAGTAACCATCCCATTTCGCCCTGCGGCATTTGCCGGCAAAGCCTGGTGGAATACGAAGAACGCACCAAACATCCCATCCGTCTTATCCTGAGCGGTATGGGTGGAAAAGTGTTCATCATACAAACAGCCGGCCTGCTGCTGCCGCTTTCCTTCGGCAGTGCGGATCTGAAATAAAGTATGGGGATTTAAAAGAGTGTTTGCACACCGTTGGCAATCTTCGCTTCGTGTTCCAGTAGCCATTTTTTTCTCCACAGGTCGCCGCCATAACCTACCAGTTCACCATTACTGCCGATTACGCGGTGGCAGGGTACAATGATGGAGATGCTGTTATTGCCGTTTGCTGTTCCCACCGCCCGGATGGCTTTTACATTACCGATGCGTTTACTGAGTTCAAGATAGCTGATGGTGCGGCCGTAAGGGATCTTGCAAAGCTCCTTCCATACCTGCTGCTGGAAATCGGTGCCTACCTGTGCCATGTGCATGTTAAATTCCGTGCGCCTGCCGGCAAAATATTCATCCAGTTGTTTCGTGCAGGTTTTAATGATGGCCGATTTGGGTTTTACAAAACTCAGGGCTGCCTCGTCCACTTTGGCTCCTTTCCATGAATTCACAAACAGCACATCGGAAATGGCACTGCCGGCACTTCTTATTTCAAGTGCACCAATGGGAGATTTATAATATACGATTTCAACATTCATTCCGGCAGCGTCATGGAGAAGCAATCGCCATTTTAAAAGATAGCTTTGCCGGTTCCTTCCCGCTGTGACGCTTCCAAATTTAGTTTTTTTATTTTGCCCGATTGAATAAAAAACAATTTCTTTGACGCCGCTAAGAAACCGGGTATGAAGAACGACACAACATTTTATGAAAAAGCCATGGCAGCTGTGGCCGATCCCTGCCGCCTGAGTATCCTGCAGGAGATATCAAAAAAGGGAGTACTCCGCTGTACCGATGTGGTGGACCTCACCGGTTTATCGCAACCCACCTGTTCACACCATATTAAACTACTTTCTCAAAGTGAACTGATTGAATGCCGCAAGCAGGGACGGAATATCTTTTTCCGGCTGAACAAAGCAAATTTTAAAAGGCTGGGACAGTATTTTGAGAAATTCGGGGAGTAAGCCGGTACTGAGTGCCTGATACTGATTCCCGGGCGGGTATTATTATTTAATAAACATTCAACGCACTGGGTTCATCCAATAACCAACATCCAATATCGGTTACCCAATCTTACTTCCATTTTTCACCGGCATTGTAGGTTTCAGCAACACCACTTCATTGTATGCATTGTATACTCCCAGTACGAGGCATTCACTGAAAAAATTGGCGATCTGTTTTACGGGAAAGTTCACTACGGCAATTACCTGGCGGCCCACCAGTTCTTCTTTTTTGTAGAGGGCTGTTACCTGTGCAGAAGACCGTTTAATACCCAGTTCACCAAAGTCGATGCGGAGCTGGTAGGCCGGTTTTTTGGCATTCGGAAAATCATTTACTTCCAGTATGGTGCCCGAACGGATATCTATTTTTTCAAAATCATTCCAGGAAATCATATGGATTGCA
>DMRT01000107.1 GCA_003455235.1 Chitinophagaceae bacterium | reverse complement strand
ACATAGCTGCATCCGGGTTACCGGGAAACAGGTTGACGTGAACCATTGCGGCAGGCATTGCCGGGGGCTTACATCCAAGAAGCATGAAGAAAATCAAATCAATGGCATTTGAAATAATCGAAGGGCTCTTTGCAGTCATTGCATTGATAAAGCGCTTTGCAGGCCGTGCTGCCGAATTCGCTGATGAGCCGGGTATTGTTGGAGTGGCACTGGGGACATTTGATTAACAGGTCAGACGGGGCGTCAGACCTGTTGCCCGGCGGGGCAATCCCGTATTCTTCCAGTTTTCTTTTTCCTTCTTCACTCATCCAGTCGGTTGTCCAGGCCGGAGAAAGAATGGAAGTGATCTTTATGTTTTTATACCCGTGTTCCAGCAGGGCCAGCCGGATGTTCATGGCAATCATGTCCATGGCAGGGCAGCCATTGTAAGTAGGAGTGATGATGACATTGACTTCGTCATTGCTGATCTCCACGCCTCTTAATATCCCCAGGTCGGCAATGGTAAGAACGGGAATTTCCGGATCGGTGACTTCCCGCAAAATGGTTTCTATGTTTTGTTTATGATCAATACCCGGCATACAGGAAAATTAACGCGGTGGTATCAAAAACGGTATGACAGCATAGGGCATGCCACATATTTCTTTTGTTTTTTTATAGGTAGGTTACCATTCAGCCCCCGGGTATGTTCGTTGCATGTATTGCAATTCCGCCAGGATATAACCAAGTTGTTCGGTATGTGTTCCCGTTTTACCACCGCTTTGCATGAATACTTTTTCAGGCAGCGGCAAAGAAGCTTCCCCCAAAACCGCGGTTACTTTTTCATCCCAATTTTTTTTGATGGATGCAAGGTCAACACCAAAAGAAATTTCATACTCAGCCGGTATGAACATTTCACCGGTATAGGGCCATAGCTCTTCGACGGCTTTCAGCATACGGGCATGGCTCTCTTCTGTTCCATCGCCCAGGCGAACAACCCATTCGCTGCTCCAGCGTACATGGTATTTGGTTTCTTTGATTGATTTGGCGGCGATGGCTGCCAGCTGCTCATCGCTGCTGTGCTGCAGCTGTTCAAACAGTAAATACTGGTACTGGCTGAAAAGGTATTGACGCAATACGGTTTGTCCCCAATCGCCATTTGGTTGTTCAACCAGCAGCAGATTTTTAAATTCCCTTTCCTTGCGGAGGTAAGCCAGTGAATCTTCAGTAGCGCCGTTGCTGCTGAGGGCGGCGGCGTATTGATAAAAATTCCTGGCTTGACCCAACAGGTCCAGTGAAATATTGGTGATGGCAATGTCCTGCTCCAGGATGGGTCCGTGGCCACACCATTCGCTGTTGCGTTGCGAGAGAATGAGCGTGCTGTCGGCCAGGTGGAGTATGTAATCAGTAAAAGCGTTCATAAAATAAAATTCAACATTCAAATAAGGAAGAGCCTTATGGGGTTTACTTTTTGAATGGTTACATGTGGTTTACTTCATCGGGTAGTTGGTAGAAAGTCGGGTGGCGGTAGATTTTGTCTGCAGCCGGTTCATACAGTTCGCCTGCTTCTTCGGGATTGGAGGCAGTGATGTATTTGCTTTCCACCACCCAGATGCTGATGCCTTCCTGGCGGCGTGTATATACGTCTCTTGCATTTTCAATAGCCATGGCGGCATCGGCGGCGTGCAGACTGCCTACGTGTTTATGGTCTAGACCCTGTTTGCTGCGGATAAATATTTCCCACAAGGGCCATCCTTCCGAAGGAGGAGCTTGTGCCTTTTTTATTTCACTGCTGCCGGCATTGTCTTCCGGGATATCGCCGTAATAAAATTTCCGGATGAATGTATTGAACATATCGTGTGTTTTAATTTTTTACTTCAATGGTATATGTTTGAGACCTTGCTGAATCTTCATGGGCCGTCTCGGGGGATAAAAATTTGTACAGCTTCATCCTGGTATTTCCTGCTTTAACAGGCACCAGCAGCAGTTCTTTTCCAATGTTGCCCCCCTGCATATCACTGCTGCTGTTATCATGTGTATTAACGGTAAGCAGTTTTATAACAGCGGCACTGTCCGCTATTTTAAAACGAACCGACTCTTCGTACACACAGCCGCGGCAGATGCTTTCGTAGATCACGAGCGTATCGGTGAGCTTCACCACATTGATGCTGTCTGACCGCAACGATACCCGGTTATTTTTCCGTTCTTCTTTCTTATCACTATTGCCGGCATCATTGCAGGAAATAAGAATGATAAAAACGGCAGTAAACCAGGAGACTTGCTTCATCATCAGGCTGCTTTGGTTTTGCCCGCGTTCTTTTTACCTGCATGGGCGGTGGCGGCTTCCCGTACCCAGGCTCCTTCTTCGTGAGCTTTTCTTCTTGCATCCAGTCGTTGCTTATTGCAGGGCCCGTTTCCTTTTACCACGGCCCAGAATTCGTCCCAGTTTATTTCGCCAAAATCGTAATGCTTTCTTTCTTCGTTCCATTTCAGTTTGTCATCGGGCAACGTCATTCCCAGCACCTTGATCTGCTCGGCGATCATGTCTACAAAGTTCTGCCGCAGCTCATCATTGCTTTTGCGTTTGATCTTCCATTTCATGCTCTGGTCGCTGTTGGTGCTTTCGGTGTCTTTGGGGCCAAACATCATCAGGCTGGGCCACCACCAGCGGTTGATGGCATCCTGGCACATGGCTTTCTGTTCTTGGGTTCCCCGGCTTAATACCAGCAGGGTT
>DMRT01000165.1 GCA_003455235.1 Chitinophagaceae bacterium | reverse complement strand
ATGGTCTTCGGCAAGTCTTTCAATATTATTGTCAACCGCATAAATACATGCTGCAGCTAAAGAACCTGCCTGGCGCATTCCGCCGCCAAAAATTTTTCTTATACGCCTTGCTTTGGTAATAAATTGTTTTGAGCCAATTAAAACACTGCCAACCGGTGCACCAAGGCCTTTGCTTAAACATACAGAAATACTGTCGAAAACTTTTCCGTAGTCTGCAGGCTTTTCACCTTTAGCTACTATTGCGTTAAATACCCTTGCACCGTCTAAATGCAGTTTTAAATCATTCTCAATGCAAACTTTTTTAATTGCAGCAAATTCTTCAAAATGATAACAACTGCCGCCACCCCGGTTGGCTGTATTTTCCAGCGAAACCAGGGATGTGTATGCCTTATGTACATCATATTTATTGTTGATAGACTCGTTTACCATAGTGGCGGTAATGCGTCCGCAATTGCCTTCCAGTAAACGTACAGAGCAGCCGGCATTAAATGCGATGCCGCCTGATGCATACTGATATATATGAGAAAGTTTATCGCAGATTACCTCATCACCAGGTTGGGTGTGGCATTTAATAGCTATTTGATTGGTCATTGTACCACTTGGGCAAAAGATGGATGCTTCCATGCCAAACATAAGGGCCATCTTATTTTCCAGTTCGTTGATCGTTGGATCCTCGCCAAAAACATCATCGCCTACCTGAGCCCTGAACATGGCTTCCAGCATGGCTTGTGAGGGTTTTGTGAATGTGTCGGATCTTAAATCTGCTATCATATGGTAAAGATAAGCGCCCTATATGAGGCTGCAATGAGAAGATGTAAGGAGGATATTAGAGAAAGATTAAAACCACCTGTTCTTATCCCCATTCATCCCTTTTTTTACCCAAACACTATGAAATACGGGCATTGAGGCGTACCTTTGCAAATAATTTTCGCCGGAATTAGAAGCATTAACCATTCGTTTGCAACCTTTTCCCAACAAAATGTGTCTAATATCTGTTTAGAATTAAGGATTCCGAGTATAAGAATTTAATATAATAGAAGATGAGGCAACTAAAGATCGCAACACAGATTACCAACCGTGATTCTCAAGCGGTTGAGAAATATCTGCAGGAAATTTCCAAAATTTCGATGATTACTCCTGAAGAGGAGACCATTTTGGCCCAAAAGATCAAAATGGGAGATCAGCGGGCATTGGACAAACTGGTTCAGGCCAACCTCCGTTTTGTGGTATCGGTGGCCAAACAGTACCAGCACCAGGGTCTTTCGCTGAGCGATTTGATCAACGAGGGTAACCTCGGCTTAATTAAAGCGGCACAACGCTTCGACGAAACCAAGGGTTTCAAATTCATTTCATACGCTGTATGGTGGATCCGCCAGTCCATTTTACAGGCGTTGGCAGAGCAGGGTAGATTAGTCCGCCTGCCTCAAAACAAAATTGGCACCTACAACAAGGCTAACAAAGCCTACATGGCTTTTGAACAGGAACACGAACGGGAACCATCTACCGAAGAACTGGCCGAATTACTGGAGATGAGTGAAACCGAGATCAACAACATCTTTCAAAGCAATACCCGTCATACTTCCCTGGATGCCCCTGTGCATGAAGCGGAAGATGTAGCCATGGGTGATCTGCTGAAAGGTGGTGATGAGACCGATGAGGACGTAATGCATGACTCACTGAAAAATGAGATCCGCCGCGTTCTTAAATCACTAAGCCCACGGGAAGCAGAGATTGTGAATGCGTATTTCGGACTGGATGGAGAAAACGGTGTTACCATTGAGCAGATCGGGCAGAAGTACGACCTGACCAAAGAACGCATCCGCCAGATCAAGGAAAGGGCCATTAAACGTTTACAAAAAGCCCGCTACAGCGGTGCATTGAAAGCCTATTTAGGATAACAGAATTTTGATGGGTTATAAAGAGTCCTCCAGCCAAAAGCCGGAGGATTTTTTTTGTATACCAGGATGTTTAACGATTAATAAACGCAACTTATTCCAACCGGTAATTGAACCATTCCGTAAATTTGTTTTAATGAACCGGTTAATTCCATTTATCTGTACCTGCTTCCTGCTTTGCTCCTGCGAAAAGAATATCGACTTTGACCTGAACAGTGCTGAGCCGGTACTGGTGGTAGACGCCCAGATTGAGAACGGGCAACCACCGCGGGTGGCGCTTTCAAAAAGCCTTAGCTATTTCAACGAAATAAGCGCACAGATACTGTCTTCTTCTTTTGTACATGCCGCCGAAGTAACCATGAGCAACGGAACACGTACACACCAGTTAAAAGAATACACCGTTCCGCTCGGCAATGGCTATTTCCTGTATTATTACGGGGTCGATTCATCCAGCCTGGCCACGGCCTTTGTGGGCGAATTCGGTAAACAATATAACCTTACCATCAAGACAGATGGAAAGACCTACCTTGCTAAAACAACCATTCCGCTGCTGACCAAGGTATTTGATTCCATATGGACTAAAACACCACCGCCACCAACCGACACATCCAGGCGTGAACTATGGGCAAAGGCTACCGATCCTCCTGGCCTCGGTAACTATGTACGCTATTATACCAGAAAAAACAGCGATCGTTTTTTACCCGGACTAAACTCTGTATTTAACGACGAAGTGGTGGATGGAACAACGTATTCGGCGAAGGTTGACCAGGGCATCGACCGAAATCAGCCATTGCCTACCGGCGATGATAAGTTTTTCAACCGGGGTGATACCATTTATTTCAAGCTTTCCAACATCGACAAAGCAACCTACACCTTCTGGAATACCTGGGAATTTAACCAGCAAAGCATCGGCAATCCATTCGCCCAGCCAGGCAAAGTAATCGGAAATATCAGCAACGGGGCCTTGGGGGCATTTTGTGGATATGCTTCAAAGGTGGGGAGCGTTATCGCCCGGTAACCACTGGAATTATTCAGTTAAATTTGCAATCATTTTAAGACAGGAGATATTATGGCAACAGAGAAAGTACATTGTTTGATCATCGGTTCGGGACCTGCCGGGTACACCGCAGCCATTTATGCTTCCCGTGCGGGGTTGAACCCGGTATTGTACCAGGGCATTCAACCCGGCGGGCAATTAACCATCACGACCGAAGTGGAAAATTATCCCGGCTATCCCGATGGGATCCAGGGCCCAGAGATGATGGTGCACTTCGAAAACCAGGCAAGGCGCATGGGTACCGATATCCGCTACGGACTGGCAACAAAAGTGGATTTTTCTGCCCGCCCGCTGAAAGTGGAAATTGATGAAGAGA
>DMRT01000153.1 GCA_003455235.1 Chitinophagaceae bacterium | reverse complement strand
TGTCCTATGTGTCTATGTGGTTAAAAGATAATTATAGTTTTTCTCCGTGCTGACTAATATCCAGCCCCTTCATCTCTTCTTCTTCGCCCACCCGTAACGGAGTGATGAGATCGGTTATTTTGAGTAAGATGAATGTTCCACCAAATACAAAAACAGAAACACCAACCGTGGTTACCAGGTGAACGATGAACAAATGGGTTTCACCAAAGAGCAGGCCGTTGCCGGTGGTATTGCCGCTGTTGATGGTTTGATTAGCAAATACCGCAGTGAGTAAAAAGCCAACAATGCCTCCCACGCCATGGCAGGGAAAAACGTCCAGTGTATCATCAATCGATGTTTTTGTTCTCCACTCCACCATCATATTGCTGACGATACTGCTTACGATGCCTACGGTAAGTGAATGCGCAATGCTGATGAAGCCGGCAGCGGGAGTGATGGCTACCAGTCCAACCACGGCGCCGATGCAGGTGCCCATGGCCGAAGGTTTCCGTCCACGCAGCGCATCAAAGATGATCCAGGTAAATGCTGCGGCCGCAGAAGCGGTGGTGGTGGTGGCCAGTGCCGTAACGGCCAGTGAGTTGGCCCCGAATGCAGAACCTGCATTAAACCCGAACCAGCCAAACCACAATAAACCGGTGCCCAGCAATACATACGTGATCCTGGCCGGTGCATGCGCTTCTTCATTTCTTCTTTTTAAATAAATAGCGCTGGCCAATGCAGCCCATCCGGCGCTCATGTGCACCACGGTACCACCGGCGAAATCAAGTACCCCGTATTTATATAAGATGCCTTCGGGATGCCAGGTGGCATGGGCCAGCGGGCAATAAATGAAAATGCAGAACAGGCAGATGAATAAAATGTAGGAAGTGAATTTTATCCGTTCGGCAAAAGCACCGGTGATGAGTGCCGGTGTGATAATGGCAAACTTCAGCTGGTAAAAGGCAAACAGCATGAGCGGAATGGTGGGCGCCAGTATCCAGGGTTTTGCATTCAGCAATCCCTTCATCATGAAAAACGTACCGGGGTTACCGATGATGCCGCCGATGGAATCGCCAAAAGCCAGGCTGAACCCGATCATTACCCACAAAACCGTTATCACGGCCATGCTGATAAAACTCTGCAGCATGGTGCTGATCACATTCTTCTTGCTTACCATGCCGCCGTAAAAAAAAGCCAGGCCGGGCGTCATGATCAGTACCAGCGCCGCCGCCGTCAGCATCCAGGCGGTATCGGCATTGTCGATGTTGGGAACGTCGTTACTGCTGTTCTTTGTTACAGCCGGAACGAAAACAGACAGGATGACAATGGCAAGCAATAACAGGAAAGGAAAGAGGGCTTTTTTTCGGTTCATGTTTATACAAATAAGGGTTGTTTGGTTACTTGTATAGCAGGCAGTCGTTGCCGGTAAAAATAAGAAACGGATATTAAACAGCGGTTTCAGGTTATCAACAATCTATCAATAACAAACAATGCTGGTCTGCATTTGGCCATGCAGTCAATAACAAATGGTTTAAAACTTAATTTTCAGTTTTTAGCGGATTATCCCCAAATTTGTTCCAACAAAACCTTTATATGAGAAAACTACTATTCCTGCTCAGCTTCCTGCTGACCTCTTCCCTGCTTTTTGCCCAACAAGCCTACACCATCCGGGTGGTTGATGCCAAAACCGGTAATCCTGTTTCCAACGCATCGGTTCGGGTAAAATCTTCCGGTACAGGAACCACCACCAATGCCAATGGCTTGGCAACGGTGCAGGCGTCGGCAAAAGATGTGATCGAAATAACCAGCATCGGTTATAATTTCCAGATGATCACACTGGGAACACAATCATCGGTAACGGTGAATATGGAAACTGCGCTGGTGGATATGTCCGACGTGGTGATCGTGGGTACCCGTGGCGCCCCCCGGGCAAAAATTGAAACGGCCGTGCCGGTGGATGTGATCCGCATTAACCAGGTAGGACAGCCCACCGCAAAGATGGACCTTACTTCTGCCCTGAACATGGCGGCGCCCTGGCTTTAACTATAATAAACAAACCGGTGCCGATGGTGCTGATCATATTGACCTGGGAACCCTGCGTGGCCTGGGCCCTGATCAAACATTAGTACTGATCAATGGCAAACGCCGCCACCAAACGGCTTTTGTTGCCTTGTTTGGTACCCGTGGACGTGGTAATTCCGGCGCCGATCTCAATGCTTTTCCTCAATCGGCGGTTGACCGCATCGAAATCCTCCGCGATGGTGCTTCGGCACAGTATGGTTCCGATGCCATGGCCGGTGTAATGAATATCATCCTGAAGAAAGACGTGAATCACTGGTCAGTAAATGCCGGATGGGCCGGTTACTACGATACCAAATTCAATTCAAAAAAATTCAATGATGGCAACCAGTATTACTCCGGCAGAAAACTGGATGGCAATACCTTTACCATTTCCGCCAACAATGGATTTAGTCTTGGTAAGAACGGCGGCTTTGTGAATATCTCCCTCGATTTTCTTACCCAGGGAAAAACATACCGCCAGGCCGATACTGCCAAGTGGCAATCGGATAAAGATGCATTGCCTTATATCAACCCATACCGCCGTGCATTCGGCGATGGTTCGGTTACCACTTACGGAGCCATGTATAATATGGAGATTCCCACCAGCGCAAAAAAGAAAACCACTTTTTATTCTTTTGGCGGATACAATGCCAAAGAATCAGACGCTTTTGCCTATACCCGCAACTGGAGTGCAAGGCCTGAACGTTTCCCGGTGGATGTAAACGGCGATCTGCTGTATAACCCTGATATCATGCGTACCGCCAACGACGGGGAGATCTATTACAATCCACACATCCAGACGCATATCAAAGATGTTTCTATTGCTACCGGCCTCAAAGGGGTGTGTCATAAATGGAACTGGGACCTGAGCAACACACTCGGCCGCAATGATTTCCATTTTTATGGTGATAAAACATACAATGCGTCCATGTTCATGACCGCCGGCACGCCATTGCCCAATCATTTTGATGATGGCGGTTTCAACTTCTGGCAGAACACCGTGAACTTCGACGTGAGCCGTTCATTCAAAACCGTTGCAAATGGATTCAACCTGGGCCTGGGTGCTGAATACCGCTGGGAACAGTATTCTATTTATGCCGGAGAGGAAGGTTCTTATAAAAACTATCATCCTACCGACGTGTATTACCCGAACGTAGGCGAGTTCCGCACGCCGGCTTCCGGTTCGCAGGGCTTCCCTGGCTTCACGCCAACCGATGCCATTGTAGCCAACCGCCACAGCGTGAGTTTATATGTAGATGGGGAACTGAACGCCACCAATGCCTGGCTGCTGGATGGAGCCGTTCGTTTTGAAAACTATTCCGACTTTGGATCGGTGGCTACTTTCAAATTTGCCACCCGGTATAAGATCATGAATAATTTTAACCTGCGTGGTTCCGTAAGCACCGGTTTCCGGGCGCCTTCCCTGCAGCAGATCAACTTCAGCAATAAACTCACTTCCTTCAGCGGCGGGGTATTGGTAAATGCACTCTTTGCCCGCAACGGAAGTTCTATCACCAAGGCAGCCGGCATCCCCGCTTTGAAAGAAGAAACATCTGTAAACGGAAGTTTCGGTTTTTCATGGAAGCCCGTAAAAGGACTGACAATTACCATGGACGGATACATCGTTAAGGTAAAAGACCGGGTGGTATTATCCGGGCTCTTCAGTGCTTCCGATCCTACATTGCCTCCATCGTTCACTTTACAGATACCATCCGATGTAGCCACTGTTCAGTTTTTTGCCAATGCAGTTAACACCACCAACTATGGACTGGACGTGGTGGTGGATTATTCAAAAAAATGGGGAAGAAATGGTATCCGGGCTTTACTGGCCGGAAACTTCCAGAAGATGAAAGTGGACGACATCAACGTACCATCCGCATTGAACGGAACACAGCTGAACCGCAAAACCTTTTTCAGCGACCGCGAAGAAGCCTTCCTGCTTGCTTCGGCCCCCAATGCAAAATTTAACCTGAACCTGGAATACAACTGGAAAAAACTGATCGTGGGGACCAACCTTACCTATTATGGAAAAATTAAACTGATGGGCTTTGGTGATGCAACGGCCGATAACCCCAATCAAACGGGCATTAACCCCATGGTGCCTACCGATGCCGATCCGAATGTGTACGTGCCCGAGCACTTTAATTTCAACGGCAAGCTGGTTACCGATGTGTACGTAGCCTACAAGATCTGTAAAAAGATAACGGTGTTTGCCGGTGCCGATAACGTGCTGAATGTACATCCCAACCTGGGTGTAAACCCGCAGGCAAAAGGCTGGTTCGGCGACAATGAATCAGGTGGTCCATGGGATTCGGTGCAGATGGGATTCAACGGGCGCAAGCTGTTTGCTAAAGTGGCATTCAATTTCTGATAACAGCTATTAAATGATTCAGGGGTTGATGACTGTAAAAGTTGTCAACCCTTTTTAAATTCATCACCAACATGAAAAGGCAATCAACTCTCTTTTTCTCTTTTTTTCTTTCAGCCATTCTCCACCTCTCTGCTCAAAATAAAACGATCGTCTTCCAGTCGGATTTTGGGTTAAAAGACGGAGCCGTATCTGCCATGAAAGGCGTGGCCATTGGTGTTTCTCCCGACCTGAAATTATTTGATCTCACCCACGAGATACCGGCATACAATATCTGGGAAGCTGCTTACCGCCTGGAACAAACCGTTCCGTACTGGCCCGCGGGAACCGTATTTGTATCCGTGGTTGATCCGGGTGTGGGAACAAACAGGAAGTCGGTGGTGATGAAAACCAACAGCGGTCATTTTATTGTTACACCCGATAACGGAACACTCACCCTGATCGCCGGATCGGAAGGCATTGCAGAAATAAGGGAGATTGATGAAGCGGTGAACCGGAGAAAAAATTCGGAGAAGTCGTACACCTTTCACGGGCGTGACGTGTATGCCTATACTGCAGCCCGGCTGGCGGCCGGTGTGATCAGTTTTGAACAGGTAGGTCCGGCTTTGCCCAGCCAGGTGGTGCGTATTCCTTTCCAGGAAGCATCATTGGAGGGAAATAAAATAAAAGGGACCATCGCCATCCTCGATATCCAGTACGGAAATATCTGGACGAATATTCCTGCCGCCCTTTTTAATAAACTGAATGCAAAGCCCGGGGATAAATTTCAGGTACAGATCTGGCAGAACAAAACAAAACGATACGAAGGAGCGATGCCTTACAGCGAAACCTTTGGCGCCGTGGCCAAAGGACAACCGTTGCTTTACCTCAACAGTTTACTGCAGGTTTCCTTTGCACTCAACATGGGTAGTTTTTCTGCCGTGCATAAAGTGTACAGCGGCAGCGAATGGAAGGTGGAGATAAGTAAGGTAAATTAAACAGCCGGTCATTTAAAGCTGATTGCCGGAACAGGATAGGCAGCGACGGCATTCAGTAAAATGGATTTTGTATTTTTTAAAGCGGATAAGAATACATCCACTTCATTCCCATAAGCCCTTTCGCTGGCGCCGAACAACATCACCGCCTTCTTCCCGTTTTTATCGGTAACAGACCGGTAGCGGTATACATTCCGCTCCAGGATGTTCACTTTTTTTCCATCCGCTGAATTATCACTCACGAGGAAATCAAGAATGATCTCGCCGTTCTTTTGAAAGGTTTCGTAATTCACCATCGGGTTGGATTGCTTCATCTGTTTAAGCTCATTGATCTTTGCGTTCACCAGGTCGAGCGGTTGTGCATCACCAATCAGTGCTTCCACTAAAACCATTTTCCGGAATTTTTCCAGCTTGTCTTTGGCGCCCACGTATTCCTGTTTATAATAAGCTGCAGAAGGATGCGATGACCAGGCCAGCCGGAAAGTATCCTTATTCAGCACAACCGGACCGGGCAGGTTCAGGTAATCGGCAATGGCTTTGCCTGTTTGTGCGTGCAGGATAAATGAGCCCAGAACGGAGAATAGTAAACCGGCGATCTTTTTGTACATACAGTAGAATTTAGATAATTATTTTGTTGCTGAAAAAAATCAGCCACCTTCGGCTGCCAGCACCATTTTTTTGATCAGCACAATCTGCCCCAGGTGATAATAGCAATGTTCAATCAGGGCATCGATGTTGCGCTGGTAGCTTCCATATTGTTTGCCGGCAAAGTCTGCCTGCATTTCCTCATGCGTCATCCGTTCCACGCAGGCGGCAAGCCGTTCGGTATCGGCCCATAGCCGGCCTGTCACCGCCTGCCAATCGTGCTGTGATTGAATGGGCGGAAAATCAAAACTGAATTTGTCTTTGATGTTGAGCGTGCCGCCTTCCAGAACGTTCAGCACGCCGGCAATATAATAATGAATATGCGAACTGAGGATAGCGATGCTGTTCAGTGCACCAATCTGCTGTGTAGCCTGTTGCCAGCTAAGATCCGATAGCTGGGCGTTGAAGTTGGTATTGGCTATCCAGGTGCCGTTTAAAATAACTTCCCGTAGGCGGTTGGCTGTTTGTGCAGATGCATTCATTTTAAAATAGTAAATGCCTGTGATGAATGGCGGTTGTTTGCAGCGGTTCAGCTTGTTCTTCCGGGGTATTGTTCCAGCGCTTTCTCCAGGCAGTCCATTGCTGCATTGATGGCCGTAACATTGATTACATAAGCCAGCCGTACTTCATTTTTTCCCAGCCCGGCTGTGCTGTAAAAGCCGGTGGCCGGTGCCAGCATCA
>DMRT01000058.1 GCA_003455235.1 Chitinophagaceae bacterium | reverse complement strand
CCTACCGCACCAACACCTTTTACCTGATATCCACTTCCAATTATGCCGCAGCCAGAACCTATGCCATCCAATCGGCCGTTGATCTGTATGGTTCGGGAAGTCCAGAAGAAATTGCCACCACCAATGCCATGTATGCAGTAGGTATTGGTGCAGCGTATAGCGTATGCGGCACCGCTCCATCCGGACTGGCGGCTTCTGCCATTACCAATACCAGTGCTACCGTTAGCTGGTCGGCCGTTGGCGGCGCCGTGAGCTATGACGTGGATTACAAACTAAACACTTCTTCCACCTGGACCAATGCAGCAACTGCCACCACATCCACTTCAGTTGCACTGAGCGGATTAACACTGGGTTCATTGTACGACTGGAGAGTGCGGGTCAATTGCAGCACCGGAAGCAGCGGCTATTCACAGGCACAGTTCACCACCACGGGAGGTACTTCCTGCTCCACCGCTTTTGAACCGAATGAAACACAGGCCACCGCTGCCACCATCAGTTCGGGCATAACCAATACGGCAGCCATCAGCTCCACCACCGATGTGGATTATTACAAGATTGTAACAACCGCCACCAGCAATAATGTATTCAACCTGGTGGGACCAAGCGGTGTTGATTACGACCTGTATATTTATAACAGTGCCGGAACACAGATCGGATCAGGTACCGGTGCTACTGCCACCGAAACCGTAACGCTCAATAACCAGGCAGCGGGCGCCTATTATATAAGGGTAATCGGTTACAACGGAGCCAACAGCGCCACCTGCTACACCATCAAGGCAACAGCTACCACCGTTACCAGTTGTCAAAGCGCCTATGATGTATCCACCAACGGAACCATTTCCGGTGCAGCACTTATTCCGTTCAATACCAACATTACCGGACTCATCAGTCCGAGCGGCGATAACGATTACTACAAATTTGTGATCACCACCGGCGGAACCGCCACCGTTACATTGACAACATTACCGGCCGACTACGACCTGACCATTGTAAACAGCAGCGGAACCCAGCTGGCCATTTCGCAAAACGGAAGCACCACCAGCGAAACCATTACCCGTACCTATACCGCCGGTACTTATTATGCCAGGGTATATGGATACAACAATGCCAACAATGCAAGCAGCTGCTACACGCTGAAAGTGCAGCTTGGCACGGCTTCCGTATTTGGGGAAGGAACAGAAATCACCGGCAGTGATGTGCTGAAAGTATATCCCAATCCTGCCAGCGATGTGTTGCACATCAGCGTGCCGGGATTGAAAGCAGGAACACAAAGCACCATCAGGGTGGTTGACCTGAAAGGAACTGTGATGATGGAAGAAAAGATCACCGCAAGCCTGCAGCAGATCAGCATTGCCAAATTGCCTAAGGGCGTGTATATGCTGAAACTGACCAATGGCGACAAAGTGACCACGTCTAAATTCATCAAGCAATAAACCCGCTTTGTTCAATACTAAAAAAAGATCCCGCCAATGGCGGGATCTTTTTTTAGTACAGTTCAGTGATAATATGATGAGCTTATTTGTCTTAATCTTTCAATTGCGCACAAATGCGGCAACGGGGTTCATACACGTCTTTCTCACCCAGCAACACCTGTCCGCCTTCGTTCACTTTCCGGTAACTGATGTTGGCGATATTACCGCATACCTGGCAAATGGCGTGCAGCTTGGTGATGTAATCGGCCTTGGCCAGCAGGTTGGGCATTTGTCCGAAAGGGTTACCCAGGTAATCCATATCCAGCCCGGCTACAATAACCCGAATGCCTTTTTGCGCAAGCTGTTCGCATACATTGCTTACCTGGTCGTCGAAGAACTGGGCTTCGTCAATACCTACTACATCCACGTCCTGCGCCAGCAGCAAAATCGTTTGTGAATTATCCACGGGCGTTGAAAGAATGGCATTGGTATCGTGACTTACAATCTTCTCCTGGTCGTAGCGCACATCAATGGCCGGTTTAAATATCTCTACCTTCAGGTTGGCGATCTTCACCCGCTTTAAACGCCGGATCAGCTCTTCCGTTTTGCCGCTGAACATGCTGCCGCAGATCACTTCTATCCAGCCTCTCCGCTCGCCCTTCAGGCTTGGTTCTATAAACATTTAGCTATATTTTTTAAAAATCTGTTTGTAACTTGGTGACCACAACCCCATTCATTACCCGCCTTCCTCAACCGGGCATCAAAAGTATATTAATATCATGGAAAGAGTGGAAACACTCCTGAAAAAATTACAGGAACAGTTTGCGCAACATGCCTCCCCGGAGCAACTGCTGCTGACTGTTCAGATGCTGCAGGCTGAGTTGCTGGTACTGCGGGGTACACCGGATGCACCCATAACCAGCGGCGATGTGGCTGTAACGGTTCCGGCCATGATGGCGCCGGCAAACCCGCTCACCGCCAACAACCATCACATTGAAATGGAGATTAAAACCGTGGAAGTATTGCAGGTGGATGAAGCCGAAATTGAAGCCGAGCTGGAAGAAATGAGAAAGAACGCAGAAGAGATGCAGAAGATAAGCCTGCAACACAAGCCTGTTATTGGTGCTGATACTACAGACGATATCCCCACGCTGGCACACCAGCCCAAAAAAACGGTACCGGCCGAAGAACCGAAAGAGATCAATGAATCAGCCGGGGTGCACATTGGCGCTTCGCTGAATGAAAAACTGAAACAATCAAAGATCGACCTCGGCGATACCCTTACTGAAATTCCTATCCGCGACTTGCGGAAAGCCATCGGGGTGAACGACCGCTTCCTGTTCATCAATGAATTATTCCGCGGTGATGAACCCGCTTACGAACGCAGTATTAAAACCATCAACGGCTTTTCTATTTTCCCGGAAGCGGAATACTGGATACAACGGGAACTGAAAGTAAAAAATGGGTGGGACGACAGCAACGAGATTGTGCAGCAGTTCTATCACCTCGTTAAAAGGCGGTTCTCCTGAATGAACTGAATGATTTTTGATGAGGCCCCTGCGTGTTCATACACATATTGCCTGGCGGCTTCCCCCTTTCGTTTCCTGACTTCTTCGTCATTCAGCAGGTTATTCAGCAATTCTTCCAGTTTAATCAATCCCTCGGCGCTGATGGCTCCGCCCGCTTCCACCAGCCCGGCCGCTTCAATGAACTTATCATATACCGGTCCGAATACCACCGGCTTGCCATACACAGCCGCTTCCAGCACATTGTGCACTCCATCTTCTCCAAAACCTCCGCCAACATAGGTGATGTGGGCATACCGGTACAAGCGGGAGAGCATCCCCACGTTGTCGATGATAAGAATATTTGAGCCTGGGGGTTGGAGCTTGGATATTAATTCTGAATAAAAGATGGAGTTCGGATATCTTTTCTTTACCTGTTCCAGGTTTTCCTTATCCACCTCGTGCGGGGCAATGATAAATTTTACCTGCGGATGCTGGTTAATAAAATGAAGCAGTTCTATTTCATCTTCTTCCCAGGTACTGCCTGCCACCAGCACCGGGCTGTTTCCACAAAATGCGTCAATACCCGGAACGGGCTGATGCTTTTCCGCAATCTCAATCACCCGGTCAAAACGGGTATCGCCATTGAGGCTAACCTGGCTGCTAAAACCCAATTGCAGCAGCAGGTCTTCCGATTCCTGGTTCTGTACAAAAAAATGAGTGAAGCACGACAGCATCTGTCTCCATATTCCTCCATACCACCGGAAGAAGGGCTGACCCGGCCTGAATATACCCGATACCAGCAGCAGGGGTATCTTTCGCCGGCTGATCTCCTGCAGGTAATAGAACCAGTACTCATATTTCACCCAAAGGACCAGCGAAGGATTGACAGCATCCATGAACCTAGCGGCATGAGCAGGTGAATCCACCGGAAGGTAAAATATATGATCAGCTGCTTTATAATCCTTCATAATCTCGTACCCGGATGGAGAGAAAAAAGTCAGCACAATTCTTAATTCATTTGCTGCCCCAGTCGATGCATCCATTCTTAACTCCTCCAGCAACGGCCGCCCCTGTTCAAATTCGCCCAGGCTGGCACAGTGCATCCATACGGTTTGAGGTTGGCGGTTTGTAGTTTGTAGTTTTTGGTTTATAACAGCGAAGATATTGCGGCGGCCGGCCACCCACTTTTTAGCCTTGGGGTTCCAGGATGATGCGATCCGTATCCCGGTGGAATAGAGGAAGAGAAATAAATTATATAGCAGTTTGCCCGGCATGTTACCGGAACAAATCTAAAGGCTATTTTTCAATTGAAAAGAGCTCATATTACAAATTCCTGGTTCCTGATCCAATCCTTATCTTTGCTGCGCAAAATATATACGTATGAAACCCCTGCAAATGGTTGATACTAAAACCCAGTATCACAAAATAAAAAAGGAAGTGGATGCTGCGGTGATCGAGGTAATGGAAAGTTCTATGTTCATCGGTGGTAAGGTGGTGAGTGAATTTGCCGAGAACCTGGCAAAATACCATGGAAGTAAACATTGCATCCCCTGCGCCAACGGAACGGATGCCTTACAGATTGCAATGATGGCCCTGGATTTACAGCCGGGAGATGAAGTGATCGTTCCCTCTTTCACGTATATAGCCACCGTTGAAGTGGCAGGACTGCTCCGGGTAAAACCGGTTTTTGTGGAAGTCGACCGGCGCTCATTCTGTATAGACCCCGCCGTAATCGAAAAAGCCATTACGCCGAAAACAAAAGCCATTGTTCCGGTTCATTTATATGGCCAGGCGGCCGATATGGAGAAGATCATGGCCATTGCCGCCACGCATAAGCTTTTTGTTATTGAAGACAATGCGCAGGCCATTGGCTGTGACTATACTTTCAGCAACGGAACGGTTAAAAAAACGGGCAGCATCGGGCATATCGGCTGCACTTCTTTTTACCCTCCAAAAATCTCGGCGCTTTTGGCGACGGCGGTGCCATGTTTACCGATGACGATGCCCTGGCAGCCAAATTAAGGATGATTGCCTCCCATGGCCAGAGCAAACGATATTACCACGATGTGGTGGGATGCAATTCCAGGCTGGATGCCATGCAGGCCGCTATTCTCAATATCAAGCTCCGGCACCTGGATGAATACATTGCCGCCCGACGGAAAGCCGCTGATTTTTATGACCGGGCCTTCGCAGAAAATAAAAACATAACTATTCCGTTTAGAGAGGGCAATAATAAGCACGTTTTTCACCAATATACGCTGGTACTGAACGGCATTGACCGGGACGGGCTCAGCCAGTTCCTTACCGAACAGGGAGTTCCTAATATGATCTATTACCCCGTTCCGGCACACCGGCAGAAAATGTTCGACGCTTTTGGTGGAAGCAGTTTTGAATTACCGGTTACCGACTGGCTGACTGAAAGAGTGATCTCTCTCCCCATTCATACCGAACTGGATGAAGAACAACAGCAATTCATCGTTGACAAAGTGCTTGAGTTTGTAAACAAATAACAATTAACAAATAACCACTAACGGGGTATGAAAATCGCAGTTATTGGAACCGGCTATGTTGGATTGGTAACCGGAACCTGCTTTGCAGAAACAGGAAACAATGTTACCTGTGTAGACATTGATAAAGCAAAGGTTGACAAACTCTCTTCGGGCGGCCTTACTATCTATGAGCCCGGGCTGGAAAAATTATTCATCCGCAACCAGAAAGAAGGCCGGCTTCATTTCACCACTTCACTGAAAGACGGTATTGCCGGTGCAAAGATTATTTTCCTTGCACTGCCCACTCCCCCGGGTGAAGACGGTAGTGCCGACCTGAAATACATTCTCGGGGTGGCAGATGACCTGGGTAAACTCCTCAGCGAGTATGTGGTGATCGTGGATAAGAGTACCGTTCCCGTAGGCACGGC
>DMRT01000059.1 GCA_003455235.1 Chitinophagaceae bacterium | reverse complement strand
ATCTGCATGCCATTGCAGGTGCAGGTAAATATTTTCCCGTCTGATCACCGCATACATGGTATCGGCAAATACTGCTTCAAACCCGGTCTTTTCTTTGTACCAGGCCAGGTCGCGGGCAATATCCGACGAAGGCAGTACCGGTACAGTACAGATGAATTTTGTTCCAGGTGGCATACCGATGTTTTCACTAAATATACAAAACCCTGATGGTCTGCCCTTTAAAAGAAGAATTTGAGGATTTAATAAGAAATATTTTCACCCGGTTTACGTTATTAACCATAAAATATCCCCGTGAAAAAAATATACGCCGCTTCCCTCTATCTTCTCCCCTTGTTTACCGTTGCCCAAAAAAAGGTAGACCTGGACCGCTACAGTTTTACTGTTCAATGGAGGGCATTACCGGCCATGAGGATCGACAGCACCTACCGTACCTATAATGTGGTGGTGGAAGGAACCAATATGACAAGATCATACCTCGACCTGCTATCGCCTGAAAATACCGTACAACTGGATGGCTGGAAAAAGTTACCCGAAGGCGGTCATATCACCGTTAAGATAAACTTTGAAGACCTGCTCCCCGAATCGGTCTCAGTAAAAGAAAGAGCCGAGTCGGTGAAAGACCGCACCGGGCAGATGACCGGAACCCGTACCTATTATTACGAGGAAGTACGGTATAGCTTTGCTGCCAAAGCAAGTATTACAGATTACAAAGGGGCCCATATCATGGATCTTGACCTGGCCAACCGGGGCAGAAAATACACGTACAACAGTCCCGAGTTTGCTTCCCGGATACTGGCACAGGGATATTTTGTACTGAATACAGCGAAAGTAACCGCCGACCTTTACCGGGGCCTGGTGAACAATACCATGCATTACCTGAACGAACACCTGAATGACAATCTGGGATTCAGCAAAACAAGCTCAAATGATATCATGTGGATTGTAGACAGCAAGAAACATCCAGAGTATGAAGCGCACCGGGAGGCATTCCGTAAACTCACCGATGTACTGTTCAGCATGAATGCCGACAGTTCCATCGATAAGGCTAAACAACAGCTGAAACCGGTAATTGACTATTTTGAAAGCATCAAGACAAATTATACCAGCACAAGCAAACACGACCGCAAAATGCGTTATGCCAGCTATTATAACCTGGCTGTGTTATATTATTACCTGGATGATCCCCAGAACATGATGAAAGAAGCACAGGGATTAATTATGAATGATTATGATGCCCGCGACGGCGAAGGCTTTAAAAAAACCGCCCTTTGGCTGAAAGATCTTTTCGAGACCAATCATATCTATACCCGCCACTTCCCCATTGATCCGTCTTTGTTTAAAGGTCCTTTTGAAAAAGAAGCGGTTTCGGTGAAATAATTAGCGGGCCTTTTTCAGCGCTTTAACTTCTTTGATGAGTACATCAATCATTTCCTGTTGCTGTTTGATCGCTTCCACCAGTACGGGTGTAAGCCGTCCGTAGTCCACCGATTTATATCCGCGGCTGTCGGTAACCACCAGTTCGGGCAACAGCTTCTCTACTTCCTGAGCGGCAAATCCAAGCTGCCGTTCGCTGCTGAACTGCATACCGGGAAACTCATCCTGCTTCCAGTAATAATACATGCCGTTTAATGAACGGATCTTCTCCAGGGGGTCATTAATGGCAGAAAAATCGTGTTTGTACCGGATGTCGGAACAGGCAACGATGCTGCCGGTATAACAAATATTACCGACTACGTGCAGCCTTTGTGAAGGATTATTAGTTCCGATGCCCACGTTTCCATTTCCCCGGACACGCATGTTTTCAGTAAACGAAGTGCTGTTGCCGTAACCAAAGGCAATATCTGATGAAATATCGATGGTGTACAGTTGCATCAGGGAAGCCTGTATGCCCAGCCCGTAATGATTGCCACTACTACCCCACAAGGCAATCTTATTTCCGGTGGTGGAAGCAAAGTTCAGCGGGAAGCCGGGGTTTGATTCGCCAATGCCTACCCGCCCGTTTCCCTTGATGCGCATGTTTTCGGAGAAAGCACCGCTGCTGCCATAACCAAAAGCGATGTCGTTGCTGTTATCCATGGTGTACATCTGTAATAAAGAAGCCTGTATACCCAGGCCATAGTGACTGGCACCATTTCCCCACAAAGCGATTTTATTCCCGGTTGTTGAAGTGAAATTCAGCGGCACCGATGGATTCAGTTCCCCGATGCCGATATTCCCATTTTGCAAAATGGTAAGGGCATTGCTTCGGGCAATATCAGATGTGCCGTTACCGACCTGAAAGACACGGTTAAGGCTGTTGACGGAGGCGGAATTGGCTGCATTGGTAGTGTCATTGAATAAGCCTGTTACACTGCCCCCGAAAGATTTTGATTTTAAAGAATAGCCCGTTGCCATAGAGAAAACTCCGCTTGCACTGGTATAGCCGCCCAATGCCATAGAGTATAATCCGTTTGCCGTATTGGAATATCCCCAGGCATGACTATAAAAATTAGTCGCTTTATTGTCCAATCCAATTGTAGTGGAGTAATCACCGCTGGCAACGCAACCTAATCCCAAAGCTATTGCTCCTTCTCCGCTGGCTGTTGCATGTTCCATGGCGATAGAATAATCTCCGCTGGCAATACTTTGATCGCCCATTGCAATTCCATAGTTGCCAGAGGCCGAGCTTCGATATCCTGTCACCAATGAATAAGTCCCCGAAGCAACCGTATGTGAACCCATAGAAAATGAACTGGCACCTACGGCAACTGTGCTGTCCCCAAATGCTACAGCCAGGTTACCCAGCGAACGACAACTGTCTCCGAAAGAAAAAGACTGATTGCCGGAAGCAATAGAAAAATTACCTCCCGCAAATGACGCTGAACCGTTAGATAAGGTGCCATATCCAATAACAAAAGCATCACCAATACCACTTGCCTGTGATGATGTACCAAGTGAAAAAGTCCTGTAACCGGTTGCAGTTCCTGTTCCCAATGAGATACATTGGTCTCCGGAAGCATTGGCATTTGCGCCTAAGGCTATGGAGTAACTACCAGAGGCACGTACATTCCAACCGGCAGCAAAAGAAAACAAACCGATATTGGAATCATCCCACTGCGTACCAGTCACCCGCCCGGCCCGGAATGCTATTTTTTCCGGTATCCACATCATCCGTGTTCCTGCCCCGTTGACAGGCGTAACACCAATGGTGCTGTCAAATAATACAGTTCCTCCCTTTACCTGCAACAGGCTCTGCGGAGCGGATATACCAATACCCACCTTTCCGGTATTGGCGTTGTATATATCATTGCTGTTTTTCCGCCATAATTTATTGCTGTCGGCAAATAACTCCAGCCAGGTATTTCCATCGTGGTAATAGAAATTATTAACCGTGCTGTCGTAAACCAACAAGCCTTTACCCGGGGCCGCAATGGCGTTCCGTTGTGCTGTGGTAAGCCTGGGAATAAGAATACCCCGGATATTACTTTTCACGTCAAGAATGGCGCTGCTGTGGGCCGTACTCCCATCGGTATTGATGCTGAAGGATTGGGCTTGCGTGGTGAGGGCTGCCGTACATGCGATGGCCAGCAGGATCAGTGTCTTCATGGTTTTTCTTTTAAAATTCTAAAAGAAAAAGAAGCGGTCTTCTACCCAATTTTGTAGAGCTTACACCAATCGTTGCCGGATGGCCTTGGCCACTGCTTCGCTGGCGGAGTTAACGTGCAGTTTGTCGTAGATGTTTTTTACATGGGTGTGTACGGTGCCAAAACTGATGTCCAGTTGTGCGGCGATCATTTTATAACTCAGCCCGTCAACCAGTAATTGCAGCACATCTTTTTCCCGGCCGGTAAGCTGGATGTATTCAGCCCGGGCAGGGTGCTGAAACGACTGCAATACTTTCTTTGCAATCGACGGGGTAAAGAAAGTACCTCCTTCGGCTACTTCCCGGATGGCCTGTATCACCCTTGCGGGCTCGGTGTTTTTCAGGATATACCCGGAAGCACCGGCACAAAGGGAAGCAAATACTTTATCATCTGCATCAAACACGGTTTGCATCAATACCTGTACACCGGGGAACTGCTGACGGATCAGTTGCACTGCTTCAATGCCACTGATGCCCGGCATCTGAATGTCCATCAGTACCACATCGGGCATGGTTTGTTCGATGCGTGCCTTCAGGCGGGAAGCATCGGGGAATACAGCTTCCAGTTCAATATCGTCTGCCGTTTGCAATAACAGCGCCAGGCTGTCCCGCAAGGCAGGATTGTCTTCAAATACCACCACCTTTATCGGCCGGTTTTTATCCATGCTGTTTAAAGTTCTGTATATGTACTGCCACTCCATCTACCCAATTCAGGGGATGGGGCAGGTTAATTCAATACTGGTTCCTTTATTCGCTGCAGATATGATCTGAAGGGTTCCTCCCAGTTCCCCTGCCCGCTTTACCATATTCAGCAATCCGTTTCCACCGGTTGCTTGGCCCGTATCAAATCCTTTCCCGTTATCTTTTACAGATACCTGCAGGCGTTTCTGCCCGGCTTCAATCTTTACAGCAAGCAGGCTGCAACCGGAATATTTCATTGCATTGTTCACCGCCTCTTTGAAAATAAGGTAGATGTTCTTCCTCGATTCAATATCCAGTGACCGTTTATCAAGACCGGCACCTGGTTCAAAGTCCAGTTGTACGTTCTTCAGCTGGCAAAGCTCTGCCGCATAATCATGCATCCGTTTGAACAGCGAGCCTGCTGCATCGTTCACCGGGTTGATGGCCCATACAATGTCACTCATATTGCCCACCATGCTGCGGCTGGTTTCACCCATTTTCTCCAGGATAGGTTCTGTTTCGGGAAGTTTGTCTTTTATTTTTTTCCGCACGGCTTCACTGTAAAATGAAATGCTGCTGAGTGTGGCCCCGATATCATCGTGCAGGTCGGTGGCAATCCTCGTGCGCAGTTTTTCCAGCGCCAATGCCTGGTTCAGGCGATACCGGTAAAGCGCATATCCTGCCAGTACCAGGAAAAGAAGCACGGCAGCAATGAACCACCAGCTTAGATAAAATGGAGGCATTACCCTGAATTTCACAGAAGCATATTCTTTACTCCATTCACCGGCTGCATTGGCGGACCGGACGAGGAAAGTATATACTCCCGGCGACAGCGAGGTGAATGCCTGGGTGGTTTGATTGCCCGCCGGGTGCCATTTTTCATCAAATCCTTCCAGTTTCCATTGATATTGGTTGGCTTCGGCGTTGAGGTAAGTAAGACTAATATAGTTGAACCGGATACCCTGTTTATACTCTATTGTAAAAAGCGAATCGCTTCCCGGGAGATGATGTACCTGTTTTTCATCCACAATAAGCCCGGTGATTTGCGGAGGCGGGCTATAGGTTTGCTTTTTCACATCAGCCGGGTTAAAAAGAAGAATACCGCCGTTTATTCCAACAGCCATCCGGCCATCCTGCAATTTTCGTAACACCGAAAAATTTCCTGGCCAGCCGTTCTGGCTGTTGAATACAAGGATGCTTTTATCAACCGGGCTGTATTTCAGCATCCCCGAAAAACTAATCATCCAGATATTTCCTTCCACATCCGTTTCCAGTTCATTGATCACCTGGTTTACATGTGAAGGGAACGGATGAGCCGTCATCTTTTTCAGTTGTTCATCGTATTCAAATAAGCCGTTCATGGTACCGATCCAGATCCGATGGCCCTGTGCTTTCAGCTTCAGCACATTGGTTACAGAAACCGTACTGTCGGAGGAAACCGGCAACGAAAACCTGTTTGTCTTACTGTTGTATACATACAGTTGCCTGCCGCCTGCATAAATAGTTCCGCTGCCAGTTTCCATGATGCTGTTCATATAATAACCAAGACTGTTGAGCCCGGCAGAATCATGGAGGTATTTGGTAACGCTTCCATCTACGGCGCTTATCTTACGGATGCCATAACGGGTGGTACCGATCCACAGGTTCCCCTGCCGGTCGTGGAGTGCACAAATCATATTGGCAACAGCACCATTGGGTAATTTTTCGGTAACAGATCTTTTCAGTTTGAAATGCGGATCATAGAGATACAGGCCGGTTTGCCCGGGAAGGAAAAAACCATCGCCATCTTTATAAAGTCCATGCCGCTTCTTTCCCCGGATATCAACGAGAATTTTATGAAATGAATTTTTCTCCAGGTTGAATCCAAGCACTTCGTGTTCCACCACCATATACAACTCGCCGTACTGCTGGGTGATGCTTACCGGGGGCCATTCGGGCAGGTTCACCAGTTTATCATATGTATAGAAGTGATAAAACCGGCTGTTTACATTGAGTTGAGACAGCCCGTTTGCTCCGCCCACCCATACAGTTCCGTCAACACCATTGATAACGCTGCTGTTCTCATTCGACCCGAGGCTGAACGGATCATTGGGTACCGACACATGACTTGTATACCCGGAAAAGGAAGGATCAGCCAGGTTTTTCTCGCTGCAGGTAAACAGACCGCTGATGCCGGCAAAATAAATGAGGGAGTCTTGCTGTGCAAAATCAAATACCACGGGAGACGGAAGAAAATTCCCTTCTGTTTTATCCTGTATGGCGAACGCTTTTGCAGCTTCATTATACCAGATAAAACCTGCATTCCAGGTACCGCAGAGTATCAGGCCGCCTTTCGTTTCGAATAACCTGGTACAGGCATTCAGGCTTGCTTCTCCTTTTTGTGAAGGAGGAAAACGAAATGACGTGACCGATAACGTTTTTTTATCCACCTGGTATACGCCATAGGACGAACCGATCCATATGCGGTTGCGGCTGTCGTGCAAAAAACCACTGATGAATTCATTTTGCAGACGGGTGGACGGCCGCAACACCAGGGGGATGACTTCAAATTTCTGGACCTCGTGTTTGTATAAAAAAACATGACCATTGCTGCTGCCGATCCAGACATCTCCCTCGCGGTCACAAAAAGTTTTCACCTGCGACAGGTTGCCGATGAATGTATTGCCTGCCCGGATTTCCGCATACGAGCTGAATTTCCCTGACCGTATATCATAAACAGACACGCCCCCATCGGTGCCCAGCCATAAACGCTGCTGGCGGTCTTCGGCAATGCTGTTGATTTTGTTGGAGAGAAGACTGGTGCTGTCGCCTGGTTTATGGAACCATTTTTCGAAACGAACACCGTCAAAGCGGTTGAGGCCAAAGTCGGTTCCGATCCATAAAAATCCACGGCTGTCTTTAAATAAACAGTTCACCATTTCGTTCGAAAGGCCCTCTTTCATACCGTAGCGGATAAACCGTACCTGTTGTGCAGTAAGTTGCCATACAGTAATGCAGCATAGCGCAGTTATGGTGAAATATTTCCTCAACCATAGAAAGATAAAAAAGTATTCGGTTAAAACGAAATGCTGAAACCCCATTTGAATGCCCAGTTATCAGCAGTTTTGGGCAGGGCATACGATCCGTACCGGTAGAATACACCACCGCCGATACCGATATAAGCCACCGACAAAATACTGCGGCGGTAGAGGTTGCGGATCACCAGTCCCGATTCGAACAATCCTTTTTCCGGAACGGTGAATGAAATGAATTTGTGTGCAGTTGCATTGCGGAGGCTGCCATAACTGATGCTCTGGACAAGGATGATCTCAGGACGGAACGAAAGATTGTCTGGTTTAAAAAGCAGGTTACCGAAATTATGCTCCAGGAAAAGCGATGCCGACCGGTCGGCTGCAAACTCGTACAAGCCAGCCGTCTGAAAACTGTTGGGCACATACAAGGTCAGTTTCCTGCCGGTATTGGTTGCCCGGGTGTTGAACAGGTACGAATAAGGCAGTTCGCCCCAGGCGCCGCCTGCCTCCAGCTGCACCGATGTTTCGCCCAGTTTTTTAAACAGGAATTTGTGATTGAACCGGATTACCACACGGGTATAATCAAGATCCCCCTTCCAGAAACCGGGTAATCCTTTGGAAAGCTGGATGAGTAATTGCGTGCTGGCTGGCTTTGTCCGGACTTTTGAACGGCCCATGCGGATAAAACTTTCTCCTTTTGCAAAGCGTATCCCCACACCTGCTTCGGTGTTGTGAAAAAAGCGGAACTGTTTGCCGGCTGAGATATCGTCGTATTCATACGCATACATGGCAGGGCTTCGGTTCTCTTTAAGCAGCCAAAGGTCTGACTGAACGGCCGGCGATAGTTTTGTACTGAAATTGATGCGCACCAGCTCCACGCTGTCCATTCGCGAACGCTGGAAGTTGCGCAGCGACTGGTTGGAGAAAACAGAACCGTTGCGCAAAAAATAATCCACGTTGCCGGGTTCGGCAATGTCACGACTATAATCGAAACGCAGCGAGGTGGCTGTACGCTGATGAATATTCAGCTGCAGGTTTCCCCCGTATTTCCAGGCCTGGTCACGGATTCCATAACCGGCATACCCGCCCACCGAAAACCATTTGCTGAGGAGGCTGTTGGTTTGCAGCCCCGCGCCGATACGGAAGCTTTCATACTTATTGATACCTGAGATGATGTATTTGAAGGGAATATCCACTTTACCCCAGGGAATTCCTTCGATGGCGAGTACCTGGAAGGCTTTGTTTACTTTTTCGATCGTGTTTTTATACCGCGGCGGAAGCAGTTCATAGGTTTCGTATGTGAGTTTGCTTTTTTCATTAAGGGTATCGGTCCGCATTCTTGTCCATGCCGAATCGGGTTGTTTGCCTGCCTGGGGATGATATTCCAGCTGCACATCAGAGAAACCTTTTTTGGCAATCTCTGCGCCCACCTGCACATTGGTGATGTATGAACGGGAATCCCAGTACAGCATTACCGAATCGGTGCGCAGGTCTTTTTGCGAAAGCGTGGTGTTGAGTTGCGCAGGGAACCAGTTGCCATTTACCCGTTCGTATTTCTGCTGCAGGCGGAAGGTGAAGATCATCCCTTTTTCACTGGCCGGCGAAGCAATGATGTTCTCAATGGCATAGCCATCGGAATTGATGTACATCAATCCTTTCAGCCCGGTAAAGTTTTTCCCTTTCTGTGGTTCAAAGCCGATGATGTAAGTGGTATCCTTTTCGTGCAGTATCGTTTCCTTAAGCCGGTATTTATACATACTGATGCTTCCATCGGTGATGGGGCTTACATAATTAATATTATTCATCACGAGGTAATCCTTGTAAAAACCAAAGGGTTGGAAATTAGACGTGGTTACCCCGAATGCCGGGTTCTTTAATCCCGAGAACTTGGTAGCAAGTACCGTTTCTTTGCTGTAGTTGGGAAATTTAAAAATCCGTTCGGTATAGGATTCCGTCAGCAGCAGGTAATTCTCCTTAAAACGTTTGGCAAGCAGGGCTCCCCTGCTGTTGCCGGCAGTATCTTTTGCTTTTTCCGCCAGCCTGTTCAGTTGATCGGTTGGCTGTTGCTGCCCGCTTTGCCGGTTTTTGGTTTTGGCCGAATCGTTCCTGTTCATATTCCAGAAGCGGTTGCCGGCGGCCAGGGCGGCAATGGTGTAAGCATTGTATCTGAAAGAAGTCTGTTGTTCGGGATCGTTCCGTTTCCGGTTTTGCTGAACCAGGCGAATGATCTGGTGGGCGGGGTTTTCCCCGGATGAAATGACAACCGTTTCGAGCTGCTCCTTCGATCGTTCAATGAAAAAAGAAACAGGTCCTTTTGTTTTTTCAACCCGGTATTCTTTGCTGGCATAGCCAATATAACTGATCAGCAGGGTGGCATTAGCAGGCAGCTGCCCGAAAGTAAATTGTCCGTCGATATCAGTCACCGTTCCGGTATTGGTTCCCTTAACGGTAACACTCACAAAGGCCAGCGGCGATTTGGAACCGGCGTCATAGATGATTCCTGAAAAGGCGGAGGATTGAGCATAGGAAATAAGAGAGAAGAACAATACCGTCAGCAAACAGGAAAGCTTTTTCAGCATTTGATTAGATTAAGGGGACCAGTAACCAGGTTATAAAAATAACGAGATTTACCTGCAGGCGGATTTTAGTTGTTTAAGAAAACCATAAAGTTCATTCCCGCAAAAAAACAAGAGGGATTTTTTATAAACCAACGGCCCGTCGAACGACGGGCCGTTGGTTACTCTTATACCAGGGCAGCTTCCTGTGCTACCGTTTCTTTTACAAACTGTACTTCTGCCAGGATTTTCACTTCATCGCCCAGCAATAAACCGCCGGTTTCGGTAACAGCGCCAAAGCTCATCCCGAAATCGAAGCGGTTAATCTTTCCACTCACCGAAAAGCCCGTACGGGTATTTCCCCAGGGATCAGTGGTGATACCGCCGAAATCTGCATTTAATACCACTTCCTTGCTGATGCCACGCATCGTAAGGGTGCCGTGCAGTTTAAATGAATCGTCGCCAGCTCTCACCATCCTGCTGCTTTCAAAAGTTATGACCGGGTATTTCCCGGTATCAAAGAAATCGCCGTTCTTCAGGTGGGCATCCCGTTGTTCGTTATTGGTGGAAATGGAATCCACGTCCGCCTCAAAACGAACGGCGGCGGTGGAAAAATCGTCGCCTGCCGTGGTAACCGTTGCCTTAAAGCGGCTGAACTGCCCGCTTACGGTGGATATCATCAGGTGTTTGATCTTGAATTGTAATTCAGAATGTGTGGGGTCTAATACCCAGGTTTGATTTGCCATGATTTTATTTTTTTTGTTACGGCACAAAATTATGTACATTTGCTATCTATTTTATAGTACTATACCGTTGTATAGTACTATACTTCGGGAAAGCGACTAAATACAACATATGCCATTCAGTAAAGCAAAAGAACCGGGTCGAACACAGGAAACCTGTACCAAGGCCCTGGTACCCGTACGGGACGCATTGGACATTTTAAGCGGCAAGTGGAAACTGCCCATTCTTCTTGCCCTCTCCTTCGGCAACCGCCGGTTCCGTGAGCTGGCCAGGCAGGTGCATGGCATCACCGACAAAATGCTGTCGAAAGAATTGCGTGAACTGGAGATGAATGAACTGGTAAAACGAACCGTATACGATACCGTTCCGGTAACGGTGGAATATTCAATGACGCCTTATGGCGAAACGCTCGAAAAACTGATCGAGGAGTTACAGGCTTGGGGTACACAGCACCGGAAGCGGATACTCAAGAAGGGAAAGAACAATTAAGAATGAAAGGAAGACGTATCCCGGCAGAATGCCTGCTGCAAGCAGAGAGCAAATTTTTTATTGTTAATTATTTACTGGTATTGTATATACACCGGCCTGGGCACCATCTGCATTAATTCGCCGGGTGTAAATATTGTGGCGGAACCGGCATTGTCGTTTTTATAAAACAGCTTAAAACCGGTAAACTGAACCGGTTCCTTATAGATGTACTGCTTATACGTGGCTTTTTTCAGTTCCTTATCACCAAACCCATCCATATCAATCACCACCTGCACTTCCGGCACAATGCGGATCTTCTCATAATCCGTTATCATCCCTCTTGTAAACCGGTGTACCACCAATACCTTGGGACTGAGTTTGTGTTTTCGCACCAAGGCTGCCAGGAAATCAACCGCATCGTTAATGTCATCCGCTGAAAAGGTACCGATCTTTGACCCGGGCCGTTCGCCGTTCTTCATGGAAAACTCCGGGTCGATGCCGAGGTGTACATTGGGCTGTGCCAGGTATTTTTCAAAAAGCGGCACTTCTTCCTTTACCGTACTATGCCCTACCTGCACGTCAACAAATGTAAGTGCATTGATCTCTTTCGCCCATTTCAGAATGGTATCAATCTGGTGATGCGGCATACGCAACCGGTATTTACCATCCCGGCCGGCGGCTCCCTGTGCCGTGGTGGCTATATAATGAAGCGCCGGTATTGCCTTTGTGGACGGGTCGGCCAGTTGCCAGGCTGCCACTTCCTCTTTTAATTTTCCAAGCATCGAATCCCTGGGTATTTCGCCCAATATACCCATCCGCTTTGAATACAGGTTACCGTAAAATGCCACTACCCGGTGATCGGGAAAAACAGCACCCGGTAATGGATAAACTGTTTTCACCGGCCATTTACCGGCAGGATCATTATTACCCAATGCGAGCATTTTCTGGTTGTACTCCGCTGTATCAATGGCAACAGCTAGCGGCGTAATAGTGGCAGGCTCATCTGCACCGGTCTCAGCATGCGCCGTATCCATAACATTCACCGCCGAAACAATGCTGATCGATCCGGCCTTTCCGGATTCGTTACAATTAACTGTACCAATTATTATAAGAGTAAAAAGCAGGTAAACGGGGAATGGTTTCTTCATAGTCCGGCTAATTGATGATCTGTTTGTCAAATACAATGCCTTAAACTGAAAAACACGGCCCTTTATTATGCAAAACGGCTTAAAACGGGATTAGTTTTCCACAACAGTAATTATCATGTGAATGGAGCAGGGAAAACACGAACCCCCGGGTGGATTATTACGCATCTTTTTGGATATTTGGCCGGGTTTCGGCCCGCCACTAACTCATTCGTTCTATATGTCCAAGCTATCTTATTATAAAACGATGGTAAAGGGTATCCTTTTGCTGTCATTGGTATTTTCAGCGATCCCGGCCATAAAAGCCCAAACCAGTTTTGGTATTACAGCGGGATATGGTAAATCATCGCTGACCAAGATCCAGGGTTCCATTGAGCCGTTCAGCAGGTACTCGTCCCGAAATTCATTCTGGGGCGGGCTGAATGCCCGGTTTGCTCTCGGTGAACACGGTTTTTTCCTGGCCACCTCACTCATCTACAACCAGCGGGGATACGATTATAAATTACAGAACACCACCGGGGCCAATAATACCCTTAAGGATTCCGCTTTTTTACAAACGCTCAACTACACCGATCTTAACCTGATCCTTCTCAAAAAATTCTCTCTCGATGAACGCAGTGGTTTTTTTGTTGGCGTGGGACCGGTGGTAAACGTATTTGTTTCCGGCAAGGAAAAAATTTCCATGAATTATTTCGGCAATACCATTCCTTCCAGCACCACCACCAAGAGCAACCTGCAAACCGGAAGTGCAGCCGGGAATTACAAACGCATCTACCCTTCCCTGAGTGTGATGGCGGGTTTTGAATACAGGCGCTTTTCCGTGGCCGTGCATTACAACATGCCACTGGATTATTATTATATAGATGCCGGCAAAAAATTACAGCACAGCATACGCTCATTTGGTGTAAGCGCCGGCTTCACTCTCTTTACCAGTCATAAGGGCGACCCGGTACTGCGGGAAAGAAAAGTATTTGTTCCCAAAGAAACCAAGGAACCAAAAGTGGTTCAGCCCGTGAAGATTGATTCAACGCTTGATACGGATGGTGACAGTATTCCTGATTATAAAGACAAATGCCCCGGACATAAAGGAACGGCCACGTATGAAGGATGCCCTGTACCCGATAGTGACGGCGATGGAGTTAACGACGACGCTGATAAATGCCCGCAGGTGGAAGGACCGGTCAGCAACAATGGTTGCCCCGAGTTTAAAGAACCCGAGGTTCCGAATTCACCCGATACCATCCGGTTCACTATTTACTTTGAACAGGCGAAATCGGAACTTAAAACAACCGGGTTTAAAACCCTGGATGAGGTAGTACGGCTGATGAAGGCTAATCCCAGGCTGGTTGCCCAGTTCAACGGGCACACCGATGCACACGGAAGCGTGGAAGCAAACAGCATCCGGGCATTCAGCCGGGCCGCCATCTGCGCCGATTATGTGGCCAGCTTCTTCATCGAAAGAACCCGCCTCACCGTAGCTGCCTTCTCCAACCGGAAACCCGTGGCCGATCTCAACGATCCATCCGTACAATGGAAGAACCGGCGGGTGGAAATACTGCTGTACCAAAAATAATTCCGGGTTATTCCGGGTATAAAAAATGGCCTGTTCCATCAACAGGCCATTTTAATGTTGTTACGTTACTAAGGAGTTCGAAATACAACCTGCGGACCATAGGAAGTGGCTACGCTGTTTGTGGCATAGGCCCGGATGTAATACCCGGTGGCCGGGCTCAAACCGGTAAGTGTGCTGGTAAAGGTACCCGGACCTGTTCCATCGCTGGTTTTGAAATGTGTAATGGTGGGATTCACAGAAGTGCTCCAGCATACACCTCTTGCAGTAATGGTACCCCCGCCGTCATTGGCAATGGTTCCGCCACTAACGGCCGACGTGGATGTTATGGAAGTTGCATCCGCAGTGGAACTGATATTCGGCGCTGTAACTGTCGGGCTCGGCAGCGGGGGATTCAGCTTATCCCGTTTACTGCAGCTGCTGATGCCCAGTAAAGAACAAATACCTCCGGCTATTAAAAATGTTTTCATCATGGCGGGTAAATGCTGGTGAATGATGATTTACTCATCTAATATATACAATTCCTTCCGGTAAAAAAGGCCATCCGCATTGCGGATGGCCTTAACAACCAGGTTGATGGTATTTACTGCTTGACCACTTTTGTCCGTAATATCTTTCCTGCCTGGTTTACTTCTATGATGTAAACACCCGAAACCACATTATTGCCAAACTGGTAGGTATTTCCGGGTGCTCCCCGTTGCACCTGAACCAGTTTGCCCGCCATATCCATCATCCGGATCTCCAGGGTTTCTTTTGCCTGGCTGTTTACTTTCAGGTTAAAGTAACTGCTGGATGGATTGGGCCATGCCGTAATCGAAAGCCCGGGAACTTCTGACTCTACAGGTTTTGTATTAACTGCCGGGCCGGTGATCGGTTGCGGTGTGCAAAGCGGGTTTGTGGTAGCCACAACGGTTACGGTGGTGGCACAGGTGGCGGTATTTCCATTCACATCCTTCATCGTCCAGGTAATGGTAG
>DMRT01000281.1 GCA_003455235.1 Chitinophagaceae bacterium | reverse complement strand
CTTTCCAGGTGGTGGGGTGCATGAAGATGGCGGCGTCGATGCCCACAATATTGTCGTTCAGCTGGGTCATGCTTTTCCACCAGTAGTCGCGGATATTTTTTTTAAGCTGGGCACCGTTCTGTCCGTAGTCATATACCGCTGCCAGTCCATCGTATATCTCGGATGACTGGAAAATATAACCGTATTCCTTACAATGAGAGATGAGTTCTGCAAAAATGTTCTGTTCGTTTGCCATATTACTTCGTCACCCGTTTTAAACAGAAGCCGGTTTTTCAAAGGCTTCTTAATACAGGCAGGGCGCAAAGATAACGGGACTAATCGAATCCCGGAAAAGCAGGATATTGCCGGGGCTGACTTATTTTGGAGCTAAATTTACCAGGTGAAAGAACTGGCCCATACCAAAAAATCCATCGCAAAGAAACTCCGGTCAGGTTACCCTGCGGGGGAACTCAAAAATGACCTTATGAAACAGGGATATTCCGAGGCGGAAATAGACCTGTTGTTCCTGCACATATCTTCCCAACGGCCAGAACCTGGTAAAGGGGGAAAGAGCAAAACGCCGGAGATGCATGTACTCACCCTGCTGGGAGTTACACTTATTATTACAGGAGTGGCATTGATGGGTACCCGGATCTGGCTGACAGAGTATGCGCCTTTTATGATTGTGTTGGGGGCAATCGGAACAGGGGCCGGGTATTATATTTCTTACAAGAGGAAAAACTGATCATTGCAGTTTTTCATTGTTGTGGTGGCGGTCTTTATCGCGGATGTTCTTTTTTTCAAAATTCTTCTGCAATGCTTCGGTGAGGTTCACCCCGGTTTGGTTGGCCAGGCAGATGAGCACCCAAAGTACATCGGCCATCTCATCGCTGATCTCTTTTCCCTTATCGGATTCCTTAAAAGATTGTTCTCCGTACTTACGAACCATGAGCCTGGATAATTCACCCACTTCTTCCATAAGAATTCCCAGGTTGGTCAGTTCGCTGAAGTATTTAACGCCTACTGTTTTGATCCAGGAATCCACATCCTGCTGTGCTTGCTGAATAGTCATGCTGATTGCTTAAATATTTGGGAGATACAAATTAACTCATAAACCGTAAACCAATAAATGGCTTACTTATTCCTTGTTCTTGGTATCTATTAAAATTGTTACCGGCCCATCGTTCAGTAAATTCACTTTCATATCGGCACCAAATTCACCGGTGTGAATTTTTTTACCCAGGTCCTGCTCTAATTGCTGTATCATTTTTTCATACAATGGAACCGCAATGTCCGGCTTGCTTGCTTTTATATAAGATGGCCTGTTGCCTTTTTTGGTGGAAGCATGCAGGGTGAACTGGCTTACCAGCAGGATATCGCCGTTGATGTCCTTCACGGATATGTTCGGTACGTTATTGTCATCGTCAAAAATGCGGAGGTTTACAATCTTGTTGCTGAGCCATTCGATGTCTTCATTACTGTCTGCATCTTCTATGCCGATGAAGACCAGCAATCCGGTTTGAATGCGGGACTTAATATTTCCGCCGGTTGTAACGCTTGCCTGCGTTACCCGCTGTATCACTGCTTTCATTTGATAAAGGTAAAATGCATGATCATTTATTTTGTTTTGGAAGCCAGTAAAAGAAACACGGCACCAAGCGGCAATGGTATCCAGAAATACTCAAACCATTCACCGGGGTGGCTGCTGTTCTTTCCAATCACGTACATGCAGATCGCCGCAAGGATACAGAGCAGGGCCAGCAATGAATACATTTTTTTCTTATTCATGATTTTTGGTTTCTATAAAGCTACTCTTTACAGGTGATTCTTCGGTTTACAGGAGCAAAAAACAGAAAATGCAGTAAAACCGGGGGGTGGATTTTTTTGCTGATATTTCCAAGATTTTTTTTCAAAAAAATTGGCTTCCGGTGGGGAAAAATCCGCAAAAGCCCTGCCCGGTTGCGTCTTCAAAATTATCCACCGTTTTTTCCACAACTGTTAATATTTAACGGTTTGTTTCTTCCCCCTGAACAAATACTTTCGTTTGCTTAACAATTACTTAACCCCTCAAGCACGAAGATAGTATGTCAAAGAAAATCCAATCTGCCAAAGGACTTCAGTTTACCCGCCAGTTTACCAAAGACGGCGTAAGTCCTTTCGATATGTTCGAGTACGATTATCGCACCTCTGTTATCAAAAATCCAACAGGCGAAGTGGTATTTCAAATGGACAATGTGGAGGTTCCCAAACAATGGAGCCAGATCGCCACAGATATTCTGGCGCAGAAATATTTCCGCAAAGCGGGCGTTCCGAAAGACGACGGAACCACCGGCCGCGAAACAACCGTTAAACAGGTTGCTCACCGCCTCGCTCATTGCTGGAGAGTATGGGGCGAACGGTACGATTATTTTGCAACAGCCAACGATGCACAAATCTTTTATGATGAACTGGTGTATTCCATCCTGAACCAGGCCTGTGTTCCCAACAGTCCGCAATGGTTCAACACCGGCTTACACGAAGTATACGGCATTACCGGTAAACCACAGGGGCATTATTATGTTGATCCCAAAGACGGTCAGCTCAAAAAATCAGAGAATGCTTACGAACGTCCGCAACCACATGCCTGCTTTATATTAAGCGTGGAAGACGACCTGGTGAACGACGGCGGTATCATGGACCTGTGGGTACGTGAAGCCCGTATATTCAAATACGGAAGCGGTGTGGGCACCAACTTCAGCAGCATCCGCGGCGAAGGAGAAAAATTAAGCGGCGGCGGTACATCCAGCGGACTGATGAGTTTCCTCAAGATCGGAGACCGTGCTGCCGGTGCTATCAAGAGCGGTGGTACTACAAGACGGGCAGCCAAAATGGTTTGCCTCGACCTCGATCACCCCGAGATCCAGAGTTTCATCAACTGGAAAGTAGAAGAAGAAGATAAAGTGGCTGCGCTGATCGCCGCCGGTTATGCCAGCGACTACGAAGGCGAGGCATACCGGACAGTAAGCGGACAGAACAGCAATAACTCCATCCGCATACCCAATGAGTTCTTCCACATCCTCGATAATGAAGGCGAATGGGAACTGAAAGCAAGAAGCGATGGCCGGGTGATGCGGAAGGTTAAAGCAACAGAACTGTGGAACCAGATCAACTACGCCGCCTGGCGTTGTGCCGATCCGGGTACTCAATACGATACCACCATCAACGAATGGCATACCTGCCCGGAAGGCGGCCCCATCAGGGCTTCCAATCCCTGCAGCGAATACATGTTCCTGGATAACACCGCCTGCAACCTGGCCAGTGTAAACCTCCGCCGTTTCTTTGATGAAGATACCAACCTGTTTAACGTGGAAGGGTTTGAGCATACCTGCCGTTTGTGGACCGTGGTACTGGAAATATCCGTACTGATGGCGCAGTTCCCTTCCAAAGAAGTGGCGCAGCTTTCATACGATTACCGGACACTGGGTCTTGGTTTTGCCAACCTTGGTTCCATGCTGATGGTAAGCGGTATTGCATACGACAGTGAAGAAGCAAGAGGCATTGCCGGCGCCATCACGGCGATCATGACCGGGGTTGCTTACAAAACATCGGCAGAAATGGCCGGCTTCCTGGGCGCCTTTGATAAATACGAAGAGAATAAACAGCACATGCTGCGTGTAATGCGTAACCACCGTGCTGCAGCATACGATGCCAGCGATGCCTATGAAGGCCTGCAGATAAAACCACAGGGCATCAATGCAAAATATTGTCCCGACTATTTACTGAAGGCTGCCACCAAAGCATGGGACGATGCCGTGCAGCTGGGAGAAAAATACGGTTACCGCAATGCCCAAACCACCGTGATAGCCCCTACCGGCACCATCGGGCTGGTAATGGATTGTGATACCACCGGCGTGGAACCCGATTTCGCCCTGGTGAAATTCAAAAAACTGAGCGGTGGTGGTTATTTCAAGATCATCAACCAAAGCGTTCCTGCAGCCCTTCGCAACCTGAAATACAGTGAAAAAGAAATTGAAGAGATCGTGGCGTATGCAAAAGGACACGCTTCGCTGGATAAAGCGCCCTTCATCAACACCAAAACATTGCTTGAAAAAGGATTTGTGGCAGAAGACATTGAAAAACTGAATGCCGCATTGGGTGCTGCTTTTGAAATCGGGTTTGTTTTTAACGTGTATACACTCGGGGAAACCTGCCTGGAGCGCTTAGGATTTAAACCGGAGCAGTACGGTGACTTTAACTGGAGCCTGTTGGAAGCACTTGGTTTCAGCGATGAGGAAATTGAAGCCGCCAATGTATATATATGTGGTACCATGACGGTGGAAGGCGCCCCTTACCTGAAGGATGAACACCTGCCGGTATTTGACTGCGCCAACAAATGCGGCCAGATCGGCGAACGCTACATCCACGCTCATGGTCACATCCGCATGATGGGTGCTGCACAGCCATTCCTGAGCGGGGCCATTTCAAAAACCATCAACCTGCCCAACGAAGCCACACAGGAAGACATTGCAGACTCCTATCGGTTGAGCTGGGAACTGGGCCTGAAAGCCTGTGCTTTGTACCGCGATGGATCCAAACTGTCTCAGCCATTAAGCAATAAGAGCGATAAGAAGAAAAAACTCGACGAGCCCATCAGCGAAGAGAATGCTGCTTCTTTAGCAGCCGATATCACCACCATGGTGGATATGGGCAAGCTCACCATCGACGACCTGCTGGATGAAATGAACAAGCGGGTACAGAGCAGCGCCGACACCACCCTGAAACGCCAGCTGGCGATGATCGTGGAAAGAAGGGCCCTGCCTGCCAAACGCCGCGGCTTCACCCAAAAAGCAAAGATCAACGGACAGGCCCTGTTCCTGCGTACCGGCGAATACAACGACGGAACACTTGGTGAAATCTTCATCGATATGGCCAAGGAAGGAGCCACCATGCGCAGCATGCTCAACTGCTTTGCCATTGCTATTTCTATTGGTTTACAATACGGCGTTCCGCTGGAAGAATACGTGGAGAAATTTGTGTTCACCCGCTTTGAACCAAGCGGCATGGTGGATCACCCGAACATTAAATCAACTACATCCATCATCGACTTCATGTTCCGTTCACTGGCGTACGAATACCTCGGCCGCAACGACCTGGTTCATGTACTCGACAAACCCGAAGTGCATAACACCGGCAGCAATGAATGGGATGAAAGCACACCCACCATCGGCGACCGCAAACCCGAACTGAGTGAAGTACGGGTGGTGGGAAGCACGCAAACAGCGCCCAAGGCACAGCACCGCACCGCACATAAAAAAGTGGAGAAGGGACTGGATGCTGTGAACGCTGCCGCCAAAAGCATGCAGAGCGATGCGCCCGCCTGCAACACCTGCGGACACATCACCGTTCGCAGCGGCACCTGCTACAAATGCCTGAACTGCGGCAACAGCATGGGATGCAGTTAATCGTTTCCAATTAAGCACGAACATACAACAACGCCACTCAGCTGAGTGGCGTTTGTTTTTTATCTTATCAGGGGAAGCCGGGTTATTTCTTTTTTACAAAATCCCTCAAATAGCTGCAGCGGCTCAGCGCTTCTTTATAAAAAGCCGTGTTGCCGTATTCTTTTATCAGCCTGGGAAAGTATTTATTGTTCGTAAACAGCGGCCAGTAGGCGCTGGAAGCGGCCTCGTACTGCTGCCATTTATCGCCGGGGAACTCATCGTACTGCGGCTGGTGAACCTGCTTTTGAGAACATTTAGCCATCATGAATAAACAGCGAGCCTGGAAATTTTTATCGGAAGATGCTTTCATCGCTTTCTCGAAATAATCATGTGCTGAGAAGCAGCCGTAATATTCTTTCTGGAAACCCGTGGCATTTTTAGGAATAAAATATCCATCGCTGCCGCTGCGGTCGTACTGAACAAGCTCCCAGGCGTGGCCGTAGTAGGTGGTGTTGTACATGCCCAGCGCCAGTTTGTAATAATGTCTGGCAGCATTGGCCTTGTCGGTAGCGGCGGCCTTCTGCAGCCGAAGCATTTCCTGGGCAAAGGCCTGCTTGGTTGTTTTGAATTTAGCTTCGGAGGGCAGTAGTTCTTCCCGGTCGTACAGGAGATCAATGAAAGGGTTTTTGCCGATCACGTTTTTTTCGGCCGATTTGCTGAACCAGCCGATGGCCTTGCTGTAATTATATTCCCGCAGGTACGAGGTGCCCGCAAAATCAACCACGTCTTTATTGCTGATGGAATTATGGGTAAACAGGTAGCGTTCGAATTTGCTGGCCAGCTTATTGTTGAGCAGGGCATACAGGTTCTCCACGTCTTTACTCATCATATTGTTCCGCAGGAATTCCATACCGCTGCGGTCAGAGTAATAATAGTTGTCACCATCCCTGGCAACCCAGTCGGCGGCGCCCAGGCAAAGTGCTTCTTTGGCTATGTCGCCCTGCTGGTGATAGCGGTACGCCAGCACTTCCCGAAGCAGGTTGCGGTAAATAGCCTGCCACTGCTGCACTTTCCAGTAATCGAGTTCAACCGGTTTTTCTGATTTCACCCGTTGCTCCAGCCATTGCAGCGAAGGCAGCAGTTGTTCTTCAAAGGCCGCATCGATTTTTTCCTTTTCACTGATGGTAATGAGCAGGTTGGTGAGTGCCCACTGGTCCTTCACTTTCGGGGTGAGCAGCATCTTTTCTGCGGCGGCGCTGTAGTTTTTCGCAGCCGCCAGGTCGTTCATCATGTAAGCAGCATAGGCAGCGGCGGTTTCAAACAAACCGGAATTTTTTACGTTGCCGGTTTGTGCGGCGTTGTGTAAAAAAACAGACAGCACTTTTAACTCGTTGCCTGCATCGGCCATCACGCTGTCGGAGTTGTCGCTGATCCAGCTATAATAAAAAGTGGTAAGGCCGTTTCTTTTCACCATTGCCGGCGACAGGTATTTTTCTTCCAGCTTATTGATCTCCCGTACCGCCAGCACTTCCAGTTCTTCACTGCCGGGGTTCAGGCGGAAAATGTTTTCCATAGCGCCCAGTTCATTGTTTACACTGCCCATGGCAAACAAGGCAAGCATGGCTGCTTTCTCCCGGTTGTCTTTACACAGGCTGAGGTATTCTTCCCGGCCCGCTTTGGAATCCACACTCCATTTAAATCCCAGGTAATTGGATATTCTTTTTGTTTCCGTTGCCGAAAATGATTTACTGAAAAGATATGCGGCCTCTTTCTGCTGTCCTGTACGGAACAGGGCGCCGGCTTTTAGTGCCAGGCAGAGCGGCTGCACCACGCTGTTGCCTGTTGTTTTGCCGGCAAACTCATCGTACCAGTTAATCACATCGGCATACCGCCCGCTGTAATGCGCCAGCCTCAATACCTGGTACGCATATTTTTGTTTGAAGAGGTCTTTTTTCGCCGCTGCATACAATTGCTGCCCGTTCTTTATCAGTTTAGCCATTTTTAGACTGTCGCGGTTCAGCGCCTGCCAATCGTTGGCACCGCCCAGCACATAGGGTTCGGCCTGTTTGGCATAGAGGAGATAACCAAGCGCTTCCAGGTCTTTGCTGCGGGTGAAATAATCCGTCATGCTGTTTTGTTTGACGGAATCGGCTATTTTCAACGGTTGATTTTTTTCAAGGTGGTAATACAGGCTGTTCAGTTCTTTCGATGGGAATTTGTTGACGAACTTTTTTGCATCTGCTTCTGTAACCGGTGATGAGCAGTATGCAGCCCATTCTTTTGCCAGGGCATCCTCTGTCTTTACCGGCTCTTCGGAATCATACAGGAAATTATACCCGGTATAGTAAAAGGGCCGGTATGCATTTGCATCGGGCAGGTGCTGGTGGAAAAAGGAGGTATAATAATCATAAGGGTCGGTTTCGCCGCCGCACCCGATGATGTTCTGGGGAAAAGAAATAAGGAAACCGCTAACGCAGGCTGTTATAAATACCTTCCAGTTCATGTATACTGTATTTATTTAAAATTACAGAATCCAGGTGGTAGAGGGATACCCGCAGGCTGGTATTTTTAAGGTAACGGTTTACTTCAGTTGCCGCGGCAGACAGTTCCTTTATGGTGCTTTGTTCATTCCGGATCACATCGCCTTTGCGCAGTTCATATCCCTGCAGAACAGTATCTTTTGTAATGGTATACCGGTTGCCATTGGTGGTGACGAACGCAGGGGAAAAAACACTGTCGGGCAGCTGCTGAATAATGCCGGCGTACTCATTATTGCGGAATACTACTTTCCAGCTGAACAGCGGGAATGCCACATCAAGCGGCAGCGGGTAGCTGGAAAGATGATTGATGTATTTTTTCAGTTCTGTGGTTTCAAGAATGGAATTACGGGTAGCGGGATTTTTCAGGTTGCCCATGTTATAACACATCAGCAGGCCCCTGTCTGCAGGCGGTGTGCCCGTTTTGGTAATGAATTTTACCTGGTGCAGCCGGATGGTGGCCGAAAGAGTGATGGATGCATCTTTCCAGAGCGCCTTGGTTTTTTCAAGCAACAGAAAATACATCGGGCGGGTGGAGGCCGTCCAGTCGCAGTCGAACTGAATTTCTTTGATGGAATTGAACCCGTTGTTGTGGATGATCTCCTGCATCAGCGAATAGATCTTATCCGCCAGCAGGCTTACCTGCAGCGAATCGGTTTTTTGCATGCATTCGTTGGTGATGAAAATAGTGGGGATCACCGAAAGGCCGGCCGGCAGCCGGTAGCCATTGCCCTGTAGTTTTGCGAGGGGTATGGGTGAGCGGGTTGTTTCATCCCAGTCTACATCAAAAAAGCGGATGTACAGGGTTTGTACATGAAGTGAATCCAGTTGTTGTTTTTCGAAACCAGAGAGGCGAAGCACAGACTTCCAGTAATAAAACCCCCGGTCCACCTGCCGCTTTTCTTTTTTCAGTTGGCAGGAAATAAAACATGCGATCAGTATAACCGCCGTAAAAAATGCAGCCACCCTGTATGAAGTGAAGATGTTTGCCGGGAACATGAATTCAAAAATAGCCATTCCACGAAATACCAGCAGGAGGGTATTGCGGGTAACCGGAAACATTGGTTACTTGCAGTACTAAAATCACCGGTATGAAACGAAACCTGTTATTCCTGTTTTTATTATTTGGCCTGGCTGTGCATGCACAGGATTACAAACTGGAAGGCAATGAAGTGAAAATGGAAAAGCAGGTGTTGTTTGAAACCGGTTCGGATAAGCTGAAGCCGGAAAGCATGGCTGCGCTGGAAGTCATCAAACAATACCTGGGCAGCAAAACGTACATCAGCCTGCTGCGGGTGGAGTGCCATACCGATAATTCCGGCGAAGCCGCCCAGTTGCTGAGTGAGAAAAGAGCGCTGGCGGTTTGTAAAAAACTGGTTGAAATGGGGGTGGACTGCAAGCGGCTTCTTGCGGTGGGCTTTGGCAATACCAAGCCGGTAGCAGATAACAGCACCCCCGATGGCAGGGCACAAAACCGCCGGGTGGGGTTCTTTAATGCGGCGTTACGAGACCGGCTCATTGGCGGCATGCCGGCCGATGGAGGCGGTAAAGTGGCGGGTGACGTGTGTAACTAACGGGCAGCGCTTATCTTTGCCGGATGACCTCTCAATTTTTTACCTACAACAAGCAGAAAGTAATCCAGGCGTTGCGTTATCATTTCATTACCCGGCGTGAAATCAAAGTGATGATGATACTGGTGAATGTGTTTGCGCTGTTATCGGCTGGCCTGTTCTTCTTTAAAAAAATATCTCCCTTTGCCTTTTTAATAAGCTCCCTGCTCTGGTTCGGATTAATGATCACGTTCTGGTTCCTGCTCCCTTATATGGTTTACCGGAAAGCAGATACCTTCAAAGACCGTTTCCAGGTGTTGCTGTCTGATGCAACATTCCGGATCGAGAATGAACGCGGAGGGCGCAGCTGGGAATGGTCAGCCTTCAGTACCTGGATTGAAAGTCCGCATTTTTTTCACTTATACTTTAATGCCCGGTCGTTTTTTATCATACCCAAGGAAGCGTTTGAGGGCGATGGGGTGCATGCGGCAAGAAATATATTAAAGGACAAGATTGCCAGGAAATAAGCTAAAAGCAAAAAGGAGAAAAAGAAATGGTTTGTCTCTTTTTCTCCTTTCTGCTTTTGTATTCTCAGCGATAATAATCACAAACTTTTTTCCATAACAAAATGCGGAATGGTTACTTCGGTGAATTCGTCTCCTACCACCTTATATCCCAGTTTTTCGTAAAAACCCAGGGCAGTTTTGCGGGCGTGCATGGTTAGCTTTTTGAAGCCTTTATCCCGGGCGATGGTTTCTGCAAAATTCATCATGCTGGCACCGATGCCCTTTCCCTGGAGGTTATTCTGAACGGCCATCTGGCGAAGGCGTACGCTGGTGGGATCGGTTTTTGTGAGCAGGCAGCAGGCGAGCATTTCATCATCATCGAAAGCCCCGATCAGGATATCTTCTTTTTCCCGGGCCAATTCGTCATCGGTAAAAGAAAGGCCAAGAGGCATACGCAGGATGTCGTTCCTGAGTTTTACCATTTGCTGGTATTCTTTTGTGCCGTGGTCTATTTGTTTTAAGGCCATAACGGGTTAAGTTTTGGTATGGTGCTGAAGGTTTCGTTAAAGATGGAATACCAATATACAATTTTTTTGGTATCCGGCACCCATGTAAAAAAAGCACTATAGGCATACCGGCTGGCTGTCAATAAAAGAACTGCTGTACTGCGGCTTTCAACAGCCTCCGGCCGGATCTATAAGCCGCAAAAACCGTTTGTAATCAAACAATATCTATTTCTTTGTATTTATCTCAAAATGTATATTTTTGCACCCTATACAAACTAAATTTTACAATCATGTCAGACATTGCAACAAGAGTAAAGAAAATAATTGTTGACAAATTAGGCGTAGATGAGGCAGAGGTTACCCCTGAAGCTTCTTTTACCAACGATTTAGGCGCCGACAGCCTGGATACCGTTGAACTTATTATGGAATTCGAAAAGGAATTCAATATTTCTATTCCGGACGAGCAGGCCGAGACCATTACCACTGTAGGTCAGGCTAATGCATACTTAGAAGAGCATGCTAAGTAATTAATTTAATTATCACAGGCAAATTTTATGGCTTTAAAAAGAGTTGTAGTTACCGGATTGGGAGCTCTGACGCCATTGGGCAAAACAGTAGAATCCTACTGGCAAGGTTTGACCGATGGAGTAAGCGGATGCGACCTGATCAAACAGTTTGACTGCAGCAAGTTTAAAACCAGGTTTGCCTGTGAGGTTAAAGACTTTGAACCCACCAACTACCTCGACCGCAAGGAAGCCAGAAAGATAGACCGCTTTACCCAG
>DMRT01000327.1 GCA_003455235.1 Chitinophagaceae bacterium | reverse complement strand
GAACTCAGCTACCGGGATGCGCAGCGTGATAGTCTGAAAACCACCTATGCCCCGGTAAACATCATGAACGGCGATGCCGTACTGAAAGACGTGCTGATCAACGGTATTTCTATCGGCAACTATCCGGCACCGCCATCAAGATAACAGGCATCAAACGTCACGGAGACACTACAGTTTTACCTGTCTTCGCCCGGTTCAAGGTCCCGTTAACCGCAATCGCTCAACACCAGCAACAAAATTGATCAGACTTCCCAAGCAGCTGAAATGCATTCTCACAATCCGGAACTGATTATCTGTTTTCATGATGTCAACAATGTAACTAATGTTACCATGCTGCCTTATTCTGCGGAATAGTTTTGCGGGAAATTCAGCGGATGATAAAAAATCTATTTGGCTTTTTACTTATTGCTTTTATATCGCAGTCCGTTGCCGGGCAGGATACAGCTTTCCTTACAAAAAAAGAGCTTACAGAAAAAGCAGCTGTACAGGGTTTGCAGGTTAAACTGGCAAAAGCAGAAGTAGAATCATCGCAGGCCGATCTGTTACAAACAAGGGCCATGCACCTGCCTAATGTAACAGCTTCCTACACAGCCCTTACTACTAATAACCCATTAATGGCCTTTGGTTCCAAGCTGAACCAATCACGGGTTACCATGGAAGATTTCAATCCGGCCAACCTCAATCACCCGAACAACATCGGCAACTTCGGAACAAAGCTTGAAGTTCAGCAGCCCCTTGTGAATATGGACCTGGTGTACCAGAAGAAAGCGGCTCAGGTAAAAGCAGATGCACTTGTCATTAAATCGGGCCGTACAACCGAATACCTGCAAATGGAAGTAACCCGTGCTTACCTGCAGCTTCAGTTTATTTATAAATCGGTCTATGCCCTGGAGTCAGCCCGCAAAACAGCGTATGCCAGCAAAAAAACTATGGATGATTACTATCGCAACGGCCTCATTCAAAAAACGGATATGCTGTACATGGATATCAGGGTGGCCGAAGTGGAGCAGCAGCTGGAGCAGGCAAAATCAAGCGCCCGCAATGCATCCGAATATATTTTCCTGCTCATCAATGAAGATAGTAAGAACAGGATCATAAAACCTGCCGATACGCTGGCATATATCAGGACGAATACCGGAACCATCGGGTTCATCAACCCGCAGCGTAAGGACATACTTGCTTATTCAAAATCGCTGGAGGCCTATGATTACCTGATCCGGTCTTCCAAAGCAAAATTTTTCCCACGGATAAATGCATTCGGATCTTATGAGATCTACGACAACGATCCCCTCGGATTCAAATCGGGCGGGTACCTTGCCGGCCTGCAATTATCGTGGAATATTTTCGATGGACTGAAAGCCAAAAGTGAACGTTCGAAATACAAGGCTGAAGTGAACAGGATTAAAACCGAACTGGACCTGTACACAGCGCAAAGTCAGTTTGAAATGAATAAGGCATACCGCGACATGATCATATCGGAAAAGAAAACCGCAGTCACTCGCCTCGCCTGGGAACAGGCAAAGGAAGCTTACCGCATCCGTAAGAATCGTTTTGACCAGGGGCTCGAAAAACCGTCAGACCTGCTCATGGCCGAATCCATGATGGCACAAAAGGAATTGGAATACTACCAGTCGGTGTATGAATACAATTCCGCAACCGTATACTACCAGTTTTTAAAATAAGTTTCATGAAAAAAACAATCTACTCAACCACAGGATTAGTCTTCCTGCTTCTCATTGGCTGTTCGTCCGGTAAGCAGAAAAACAGGGAACCGGAACAGGTCGTTTCCGTAACCGTTGGAGCAAGCGGCAGTGAAGACAGTTTGCACCATGCCAATGCCAGCGGCAAACTGGTGGCCAGGAATACGGTAAACATCAGTACACGCATGATGGGATACATTACTGGCATCCATGCCGAGATCGGGCAACAGGTGCATGCAGGTCAGCTGCTTGTTACCATAAACAGCACCGATCTGCAGGCCAGGGGCGGACAGGCATCCGCACAGATCACCCAGGCCCAGGCCAACTATAACAGTGCTAAAAAAGATTACGAGCGTTTTTCGAATCTCTATGAATCTCAAAGTGCATCCCGGAAAGAGCTTGATGATATGCGTACCCGTTTTGAAACCGCAAAGGCAGCCCTGGAAGCAGCACAGATGATGAAAAGAGAAGTGAATGCTCAATTCAGTTACAGCAATATCACGGCACCGATTTCCGGTGTTGTCACCGCTAAAACGGCGAAAGCCGGTGATATGGCAACACCCGGTATGCCCTTGCTCACCATTGAAGCACCGTCTTCACTGCAGGCGCAGGTAATGATTCCTGAAGAACAGGTATTGCAGGTTCACAACGGTCAAAAGGTAAATATTCTGGTTAAATCAACCGGTAAACAAACCAACGGCGTTGTTTCTGAAATAAGTCCGTCTTCAACGGCAACAGGCGGCCTCTACCTGGTTAAAGTGGATGTTTCAAAAGATCCGGGACTGCTGCCGGGAATGTACGTGAATGTGGAATTCTCTTTTAAGGCAAACAAAACCACAAAGGCCAATACAGAAAACTCAATAACAATACCCGTTTCGGCAATCACTGAACAGGGACAACTCAAAGGGATTTATACCATCAGTTCGAACAATACGGCCATCCTGCGCTGGATTAAAACAGGTAAACGCACCGGCACAGAAGTAGAAGTATTATCCGGACTGGGAGCTGGTGAAAAATACATCCTGCAGGCAGACGGCAGATTATACAACGGCGTCAGGGTTAAGATTAAATAAACAGGATACGCTAAAGAAAAAATTATGCAACAGGGAATATCAGGAAAAATTGCGGGCTTCTTCATCAACTCCAAACTGACCATCCTGCTGATGGTGGGGTTGATGGTGATCGGGGTATACAGTTCCACACTGATTCCCCGTGAGGAAGAACCACAGATCATTGTTCCGATGGCGGATGTATTGATCGGTTACCCGGGTGCCGGTCCGCAGGAAGTGGAAAACCGGGTGGTGAAGCCACTCGAAAAGATTATTTCGAACATCAGGGGTGTGGAACATGTGCACAGCATGTCGATGAACGGGCGGGCTTTTATCATTGTACAGTTTTTTGTGGGGCAGGATGTGGAACGTTCATACGTAAAGCTGTACGATGAGCTGATGAAGAACCGCAATCTCTTTCCCCCGGGTGTAATGGAGCCCGTGGTGAAAACAAGGGCGATCGATGATGTACCCATGCTGGGACTTACCTTGTGGAGTGATCACTACGACGATTACCAGCTCCGGCAGATCACCGAAGAACTTTCGTCTGAAGTGAAAAAGATCAGGGATGTTTCGCTGACAAGGATCATCGGCGGAAGACCCAGGCAATTAAAGATCATCCTGGATAAGGACAGGATGAGTGAATCGAACGTGGATGCACTTGGTATCATTCAAATGATACAGGCCAGTAACGGAAGTACACAATCGGGCTCCTTCTCTTCAAATGACCGGGAATTTTTACTCACAACCGGACAATTTCTTTCTTCTGCAGATGATGTGAAGAACCTGGTGATAGGAACCTCACACAATATGCCCGTTTACCTCAGGCAGGTTGCCAACGTGGAAGACGGGCCTTCTTCGCCTGCAGACTATGTAAGTTTCGGCTATGGAAAGGAAACAGTCAAAAGCAGGAATTTCAGATCGGAATA
>DMRT01000080.1 GCA_003455235.1 Chitinophagaceae bacterium | reverse complement strand
AACCCGCATTTTATTTTCAATTGCCTTAATTCAATCCAGAAATACGTAATTGCCAATGACGTAAATGGCGTAAACCACTATCTTTCCACCTTTGCCAGCCTGGTACGCCAAACGCTGGAGAATTCGGGCAAGGAAGCCATCCTGCTGAAAGACGAGATACAATACCTGCAAACCTATATGCAGATTGAACAGATGAGAAGCAACCAGCGGTTTGAGTACGGGATAACGGTTGATCCCGGCATCGACACATCAGATACCTATGTTCCGAATATGATCATTCAGCCGTTTATTGAAAACAGTATTGTTCACGGAATAACGGGGGCCCATGGCAGCATCCGGCTCGGTTTTGAGAAAGCTGAAAAGCTGGTATGCACCGTGGATGACGATGGCCCCGGCCTTCGCCGGATGAAGGAAATACAACCGGCACCGGAATCCTCCCACACCCCCATGGGAAGTTCGATCACCGCAAAACGGATTGAAACCTATAACAGCCTGCACGAAGAAAAAATTGAACTGGAGATACTGGATAAAGAAGGTCAGTCCGGCGCCGGACCAGGCACCCGGGTGATCATTAAATTTCCCCTGTAAAACAAAGCCAATGAAAATTGCAGCCCTGATCATTGATGATGATGCCGACAGCCGGTTTATCCTGGGTAGCTACATCCGAAATCATTTCCCAAACATCCTGGTTGCCGGAGAAGGAGCCACCCTGCAGGAAAGCGTCGGGCTGGTACAACAAACTAAACCCGACCTGTTGCTGCTTGATATCTCTTTACCCGACGGCACGGGGTTCGACCTGCTGAAACAGGTTACCGACAAATCATTTGAAGTGATCTTCATCACCGCCCACGATCAGTATGCCATCGAAGCATTTAAATGCTCAGCCATCGACTACCTGCTGAAGCCGGTTGCTTATCCCGATCTGCAGAATGCCCTGCAGAAAGTGGCGCAGCGGATACAGGAAAAACATTTTACCCGGCACTGGACCACCCTTGCACACAATCTCGGGCAAAGGAATCCATATCAGAAAAAACTGGCCATTGCCAGTTCCGACGGGTATTTTTTTGTGGAGATCAGCGACATTGTGCGCCTCGAATCACACAGCAATTACACCCATTTGTATTTCCGGGAAGCCAAAAAACTGGTTGCCTCGCATACCCTCGGCTATTATGAAGCCCTGCTGCCTGCAGATAAATTCTGCCGGATACACCATTCACACCTGGTGAATGTGGATTTCATCGAACGCTATACCAGGGAAGGAGCCGGCGGCACGGTGATCATGAAAGATGGCAGCAGCCTGCAGGTATCACAACGCAAAAAAGAAAATTTCCTGGAGCAACTGGTTAAAAAAAGCCAGGGTAAATAAAAAGGCTGCTCCTTGCGGAGCAGCCTGCCTGTCTGCATAAGATTTATTTTATTCCTCAGCCGGAATTATAAGCCTTATATGATTGCTGAATGTGTTGAAATTGGTAGGCGTGGCAAGTCCCCAGGCCACTAAAAACTGCTTGGGAGCAAACACTTTTGTATATCCATCCGCCTGCCTTACTTTCCAGCCAGATGTATTATTTGCTGCCAGTGCACTGGCGCCAATCGGTGTTAATGCATACATAGCACCCCAGTACAGACCGGAGAATGAATACTCAACAGCGGGGCATGAATAGTTTGGATCCGGGATGGGATCATTCACATCGGTGTAAAAGGCAGCAGCGGGACTGATCATACCCGATTGTGTGGAACTGAAGAACTGGTAGGGGTACGAATACTGGATACAGGCGGGTGGTGGTGGCGGGTCAATCGGCGGCTTCCAGTTATCGATGTTGGGATTCTTAGCAGCCACTTCCTTAAAGAAGATATCCTGTACCTGCGAGGAGTTTAATTTGTTGTACGGCGTTGCGAATTTGCGGAGACCAATGTTGTTGTACATCTCCACCCTGTCGGTGATCTCCTTTGTCTGCGCCATTGTGATACCGGCGCCCTGGCTGTTAATGCGGCTGATCTCAACCCAGAATTGCTTCAGGTCATCCAGGCCAAGCTGCCGGTACTTTTCCACCAGCGCCGGGTAATCGTTGCCAATAGGACTTGTGTACCTTACCGCAAGTTGCTGTGCGGTTAAACCGGCGGCTGCTTGTCCTGCTGTTACCACTGCCGCCGGATCGATTACGGATTGTTTTTTGCATGCATGCATACCCAGCACAAGCAACGAAACAAGCAAGGGTGCCAGCAGCAATTGTTTTGCTTTCATAAATAAAATTTTAAGTTAGAAAATGGGGGAAAGACCAGCTGATCTTCTTTCTAAAACTACTATGGTATTAATCAATGGTATACGGGCAATGAGTATCTGCCCGGGCAGGTTTATTAAATGCAGGTATAAGAAGGTATCTGCAAAACCACGATGATGATGCTGAAAAAAAAGCAGGCTAACTACAAACTATAAACCATGTGCCACAAACTACAAACTACCTCCCCTCCATAAACCGCATCAAATTCTTCCTCGCCCCGTTCTGTATCTTCCGCTGGAAAAAACGGTTCCAACCGAGTAACCAGCCCATGAATCCAAGTGCCTGGCTGGCCCATTTGTGCAGGCTGAAAGCGTCGCTGTGCTCAATGATCTTTCCATCGGCAAAGCGCATATTGGCCCTGATTTTATTCACCACTTTGCGGCCCGTTTTAGAAAAGGTATAGGTGGCTGTCCAGTCGCAGGTGCTGTATTCTTCATCCAGGTGCTGTATGTTGCCATA
>DMRT01000160.1 GCA_003455235.1 Chitinophagaceae bacterium | reverse complement strand
TGTTTGGTATTGGTGTTCTGGTTGTGGTTGGCACTGACGTTCAGGTTAAAGGGCTTGTTCTTCCATATCTTGGTATAGGTGATGGAAGAGCTGAGGATGTTCTGGAAATTGCGCTGCGGGCTGTTGGGCACCGATGAATTAAATCCGCTGCTTCCGGCATTCACGCTGGCATTGAAACTAACACCCGGCCTGGCCTTGGTATCGGAGGAGTGCGACCAGCGGATATTAAAACTCCGGGAGCCGGATTTATCCAGGTCACGCAGGTGCTGTATATCCAGTCCTAAGTTGCCCTGGTACTTATATCTTTTATAATACCGGGGCGACAGGTTCGCCGTCCACCCGCCATAAGAATAAAGCGTGCCTCTTACCGTAACATCCCACTTGTCGTTGATTACTTTATAATATCCCAGTCCTTCCAGGGCCAGCCCCAGTTGTTCATTGGCATTGAAAGAAGGTGCCAGGATGCCCGAATGCCTTCCCTGGCTGAGGGGATAAATGCCAAAAGGAAGCACCACCGGTACGGGCACGTCTTCAAACTCGGGATGCACGGGGCCGGTAATGGCCATTTTTTTATTGATGAATTTGATCCGCTTGCTCACAAAGGCAAAATGCGGCGTATCGAGGTTACAGGTGGTGAAGCGGCCGCGGTAAGCATAAAAAGTATTGGCATCCGTTTTCTTGATCCGTTCGCCGTACACAAACATTTCGTCCTGCTGGGTATAGGTTCCCTTGGTGATGCCCTTGCCGGTTTTCATGTTGAATTTGATGGAGTCGCTCATCGTTTTAAAATCGGCCTGGTTGAATTTGGGGTAGCTGATCACATTGCCATTGCTGTCCTTTACCAGGTAAGCGCTCACCAGGTTGGTGCGCTGGTCAAATTCAATGCGGGGCGAAACGAGTTTATTGTCAATATAGCTCACCCTTGTTTCCTTACCATACAGCGTGATTTTTTTGGCCGGGATGTCCATGATCATGGAGTCATCGGCGTGGTAGGTAACGGGTGCATCCAGCGAATCTTTGGAAGAACGGAAAGCAAATGTGTCTTTGGTTACAACAATGTTCGTATCTGTTCGTTTCCTGATAGCGGAAGGTTCTTCCGGTGGCGGCACGTTGCCTGTTTTACCGGAATCGGTTTTATTCAATGGCTTTACCGGGATGGTATCGGCCGTTAAAAAACTGTGAAAGTGCATGGGGCCCGAACCAGCGGCCACACAGTAAAGCGTTATCGTCGATAACAGCAACACACATACCCATGCCGAACTGTATTTTGCCTTACCTTTGTTTAGTTGGTTCATAGCGAAGATTGGCAAAAATAGCCATTAAGTGGCGATTGTTACCGGTAGAATTTGTGAATATTGTTTTACTCTAACCCCATTAAAAACGCATTCAAGTATGCCAAGGATCCAAGTGCCTGTTTTATTTTTATTTGCTGCTTTGCATTTGTTAATATTACCTCACTGTTTTTCGCAGGCTCCTAAAAAGATCAAGACCATCGTGGTGGATGCCGGTCATGGCGGCACCAAAGATCCCGGCGCCACCGGCCAGTATGAAAATTCACTCCGCTCAAAAGAAAAAGACATTACACTCGCCATTGCGCTCAAACTGGTGGATGAATTAAAAAAAGCATTGCCGGGTGTAAACATTGTTCCTACCCGTACCACCGATATTTACCAGGATCCCCGCGAAAAAGCCCGCATTGCCAATGAAGCCAAAGGCGATCTGTTCCTATGCATTCATGCCGACAGCGGTCCGCTCAAAACCGGCAGAAGGCAGGTGGGAACAAGAACCGTTACCCGGTATAAAGTGAGCGGCAAAGGGCGCAAAAAGAAACGTACTCCATACCAGGTGGTGGAACCCGTATACGAATATTTTAAACTGCCTCTTCAGCGCAGCGGCACCAGCGTATGGATATTTGCGGCGCATAAAACCAGTGATAAACTGAAAGCCATTATGGATGGTGACGAAAACTTTGAAATTGAAGCAGGCGGTGTGGACAGTGTGGTTAATAATTTTGATTTCAATACTACCGAAGGCAGAATCATCGCTAATATTTACGCAACCCGTTACCAGTTCCGCAGCGACCTGCTGGCCACCATGGTGAATGATGAAGTGAGGGAAACAGGCAGGCAGGACCTGGGCGTGAGCCAGCGGCAAAAAGGCATCTGGGTATTGCAGGCCACCAATATGCCTGCCATCCTGGTGGAAACCGGTTTTATTAACAACCCCGAAGACGAACGTTACCTCAACAGCGAAAAAGGACAACAGGAACTGGCCGAGGCAATTACCCGGGCAGTTCAACGTTATAAAGAACAGGTGGAAAGCCTCAACAACAACAACGGTAATACCAGGCCCGCCACCAGTGGGAATGGTTCGGGAGGCAACGGAGCCGAAAAAACCAAGGCCGACCCCCTTCCCGATGCACTCGAGAAAAGACCCGTGAAGGATGTAAAAGTGCTGGAAGTAAAAAGCAACAAAATAAAAGTTGACCTGTTCGACGATGGAGAAATCGACAACGACATCGTATCGGTATATTTCAACAATGCGCTGGTGGTGGATAAGAAATCAATCACCGCACAGGCACATTCATTTACCCTCAGCCTGGCGCCGGGAAAAACAAATGAGCTGGTACTGGTTGCCGAAAACCTGGGCAGCATACCGCCCAATACAGCGCTGATGATCATCACCGACGGAACCTCGCGGCATGAAGTGCGCCTCTCGGCCGACCTTAAAAACAATGCATTGGTACGGTTTGAATTAAAAAATAATAACTAATTTTCCATACGCTTTGGCGCCGTCGCCTGCAAAGCGCCCAACCAAAATGAAAATTTCTAACGAAACCAAGATAGGTATCCTCGCTGCCTTCGCCATTACCCTGCTGATCCTCGGATTTAATTTCTTAAAGGGAAAAACATTTTTTGGCAAAAGCCATACACTCTATGCCAAGTATTCCAATGTGCAGGGGCTGGCCAACTCTAACCCCGTAATGATAAACGGCCTGCAGGTGGGAACAGTATACAGCATCACGCCCGACAAAAGCATGAAGCAGATCCTGGTGAACATGACCCTTACCAAGGATGTGGATATACCGAAGAACTCCATTGCCACCATCAATACCGACCTGCTCGGAACAAAAAGCATTGTGATTCACCTGGGCGATGCCACCCAGTTCATTCCCAAGAACGATACCATTGCCACCGAACCCACCACCGGCATCTTCAACGAAATACTCAGCAAGTTTGATCCGGTACTCGGTCAGCTCAAGCACGCCGTTACATCGGTTGATTCGGTGCTGGGCAATTTCAACAAGATCCTTGATCCTTCTGCCAAAAACAATATCGGGGCCATGCTGGAGAATTTAAATAAAACAACAGCCAACCTCATCACGGCATCCGCTTCGCTGAATGTGCTGCTGAACACGCAGACCGGGGCGCTGGCAGGCACACTCAATAACCTGAACAGCTTTACGGGTAATCTTTCCAAGAACAATGACAAGATAAACAGCCTGGTGGATAACCTTGATAAAACAGCCGGAAACCTTTCCAAACTGGAGCTGGAAAAAACACTCAATACCCTCAACAGCACCATCGGCGACCTGAAGACCACCATCGGCAAACTCAACAGTTCGTCAGGTACCGTGGGCCTGCTGCTGAACGATACCAAGTTGTACAACAACCTTACCGCCACGGCCAATAAACTCAACCTGCTGATCGACGACCTGAAGACAAATCCCAAACGCTATGTGAATATTTCGGTATTCGGTAAAAAGAACAAGAGCACAGGTTTAACAGTTCCTTTGCCTGATACGGTGAATGCTCCGTATACAAAGCAGTAATATTTTACCATTCTGTTTAAAAATAAAAATGCAATTTACAGGCTGATAAAAACAGCCACATTGCGATTAACGTTTACCAGCAGTCTTGTTTTATTATTTATTCTTTCCGGGAGCACCGCTGCTGCACAGCAGGTCATTAATGCCGCATCTTCATCCGATACCACCCGCATCATCCAGATTGTAAAGGGTAAGAATCTTCGCCAGAAAACCACCGACTCCACCGTGCTGGAAATGATTGCCGGGGATGTGGTAATCAAGGAAGGACTGACCACTTTTTATTGCGACAGCGCTTCGCTCAACCGCAAAACAAATATCCTGGAAGCCTTCGGCAATATTCACATCAACGACAACGACAGCATTCATACCTATGCACAAAGCCTGCGCTATGTAGGCGCCGAACGCATTGCCTACCTGAAGAAGAATGTTAAACTCACCGACAAAAAGGGAACCCTGTATACCGACGAACTGGAATACAATTTACGCACCGGCATTGCCACCTATAAAAACGGCGGCCGCATCACCAATGAAAAAACGGTACTCACCAGCGAAGACGGTGTTTACCTCGCCGATACCAAAGACGTGTACTTTAAAAAGAATGTGCACCTGAAAGATCCCGACCGGGATATATGGACCGACAGCCTGTTGTATAATATCAAAACCAATATCGCCACGTTTATTGCCCCCACCCGCATCGTTGGCAAAGACGGAACGGTGATCTATACCAAGAGCGGCACTTATAACCTGGCCACGGGCGAAGCTATTTTTTACGACCGTACGTATTTCAGCGACAGTACCCACAGCGGCACCGCTGATAAAATAGCCTACGACAAGGCCAGCGGCATTTTGCAAATGGAAGGCAATGCAAAACTGGTGGACAGTGTAAACAACGTTACCGTGGTGGGTAACGAGATCTATGTGGATACAAAGATGAATTCATTCCTTGCCACCCGTAAACCGGTGATGATCTTTTACCGCGATGGCGACAGTACCTATGTAGCCGCCGATACACTTTTCTCAGGCCTGCGCAAATACGACAGTCTTGAAAGTAAAATAATCACCACCCGGGATACACTCACCAAAACAATGGTGGTGAATACTGAAAAAAAGGATAGTTCCATAAGGTATTTCCTGGCCTTTCACCACGTACGCATCTTTAATGATTCCCTGCAGGCCGTGAGCGACAGCCTCCACTACTCCACCGTGGACTCCACCTTTAAATTATTCGGTGATCCCATTGTATGGAGTGAACAATCGCAGGTAACCGGCGATACCATTTATATGTATACCGAGAACCAGAAGGCAAAACGGCTGTACGTGTTCAACAACGGTATGATCATCAATAAATCGAACGAGGCCATGTACAACCAGATTGCCGGCCGCACACTCAACGGGTATTTTGTAAACGGAACCATCGACTATGTACGCATCAAGGGATCACCGGCTGAAAGCATTTACTACCCGCAGGACGACGACAGCGCCTACATCGGCATGAACCGCAGCAGCGGCGATGTGATCGACATTTATTTTGTGAAGAAGGAGCTGAACAAGGTAAAATTCATCAACAACGTGGATGGTGTGTTATACCCGTTGAAACAGATACCGGAAGACAAAAAGCAGCTGAAGGGCTTTAAATGGCTGGATAAAAAAAGACCCAAGAACAAACTGGAATTATTTGAATAAAAAAAAGCGCCGGCAACCTCCGGCGCTTCTCATTTATCAAAATCAAACCTTAACTTTTTCCTTTGGCCTTGGTGGCTGTCTTGTTTTCTTTGTACCGCATGTCGGGCGTACCATCTGCTTTTGTGGGTCCGGCCGGCTTGGCGGCCGTTTTGTTTTCTTTGTACCGCATATCCGGTGTACCATCGGCCTTTAACGGCTTCCCTGATTTTGCCGGTGCGGCGGCCGCAGCCGGTTTGGCGTCTGTGGCTTTTTTATCGGCAGCCACTTTGGTGGCAGCGGGTTTAGCGGCAGTTTTGGCGGCAGGGGTTTGCGCAGTGGCAAAGGCGGTAAAGCCCAGCACCAGGCAGGAAGCGATCAATAACTTTTTCATTGTTTGTTTTTTTTAAGATTTGAAGAAAAGTTTTTTAAAACTACCGGGGAAAAAATATTCCTGTTGTTAGCCGCTCGTTAAGCAGGTCTGTTCAGCGCCGCATTAGTAAACGGTTAACAAAAGCAACGGAATTTTACAGGCACAAAAGATGAAACCGGGAAAAGCGGGTACGAAACTTCAAAAGCTAAGAATAAAACCGTGAATAGGTACACAGACAACCTGCTGCCCAGGTATATTTTTTTTATTGAGGACTATTACTTGTAACAGGTTGGTCAGCCGGGAACCTCAAACCAGTTTTGCCAGCGCCTCTTTGATCTTCGCAAATCCCTTCTCAATATTCTCCATGCTGTTGGCAAAGGAAATACGGATGCAATTGGGTTCGCCGAATGCTTTCCCGGTAACGGTTGAAACATGCGCTTTATTCAGCAGGTACATACAAAGGTCATCGGCATTCTCAATTTTCTCCTCTCCGTCTGATTTACCGAAATAGTTGTTCACTTTCGGGAAAACATAAAAGGCCCCTTCAGGCTGGCTGCATTCCATACCGGGAATATCCTGTGCCAGTTCCATCACTTTTTTCCTTCGGTTGGTGAATTCGTTCACCATGGCTTCAGTAGGTTTCATATCGCCTGTTAATGCGGCAATAGCTGCACGCTGCGTAACGGCGTTGGTACCGCTGGTGGTTTGCCCCTGTATTTTTTCGCAGGCTTTTGCAATAGCAGGATGCGCAGCAATATAACCCAGGCGCCAGCCAGTCATGGCATAGCCTTTACTGAGTCCGTTGATGAGAATCACCCGGTCTTTTAAAAAATCAAAAGACGCAATGCTTTCGTGGTTACCCACGTAGTTGATGAACTCATAGATCTCATCACTCATGATGAAAATACCCGGATGTTTTTTAAATACGTCTGCCAATGCACTTAGCTCTTCTTTTGAATAAACCGCACCTGAGGGATTACAGGGCGATGAGAACATAAAGAGTTTGGTGGCGGGGGTAATGGCTGCTTCCAGTTCAGCAGGCGTTATTTTATAGCCATTAGCGAGGGTGGTGTTTACAAACTTCACCACGCCACCGGCCATTTTTACGATTTCTGAATACGTTACCCAGTATGGGGTTGGTATAATCACTTCCTCGCCTGCATCCACGATGGCCATTACCGTATTGAATATGCTTTGCTTGGCCCCGGTGCTTACCATGATCTGGTCCGGGGTATAATCAAGTCCATTGTCCCTTTTCAATTTTGCGCAGATGGCCTCCCGCAGATCGAGGTATCCTGCCACCGGCGTATAATGGCTGAAATTATCGTCGATGGCTTTTTTGGCGGCGAGTTTGATATGATCGGGCGTATCAAAATCGGGTTCTCCCAGGCTGAGGTCGGTGATGTCGAATCCTTTTGCCCGCAGTTCCCTGCCCAGTTTGGCCATCTTAAGTGTTTCGGGTTCGTTAAAGCGTTGCAGTAAAGACGATAATTGCATGAGCCGTTGTTTGGTGATGGACAAAAATAACTATTTATCGTACGTAAACCGAAGACCGGAAAGATCGGGTTTGATTTTATATTCCCGTTTCAGTTCGTACTCATAAAGTACCTGCCCGAGATTTTTCATAAAGGGAAGTCCAACGGTTTTATAATCATAAGTATCGTCGTTCAGAATCCCGTCTGAGTTGCAATAAATGATGGCCGAAACAAAGAACTCGATGTTGTTTTTATAATCAGCCACGTAGGCCACATCGATCATGTGCCCGTATGCATCACCGGGTTTATTGAAAATGCGGATGTTCTCCGGAAGTTTTTCTTTACCGGCACCGAATAAAATGAATTTGCAGTACGCAGGCCAGTACGAGGCTGTATCAGCTGAATAGGGCGGGTAAATGCTTTCTGTTGGGTATTG
>DMRT01000210.1 GCA_003455235.1 Chitinophagaceae bacterium | reverse complement strand
CTAAACCACTAAACTTCTAAACCATTAAACGACTAAACAAGTATTTCGCTATGATAAAAAATTATTTCAAAACCGCTTTTCGCAACCTGTGGCGCAGCAAAAATTTTGCAGCCATTAATGTATCCGGACTTGCAGTCGGCATAGGGGTTTGCCTCGTCATCTTTCTCATCATCCGTTTTGAAATGAGCTTTGATGAATTTCATCACAATAAGAACAGGATCTACCGCCTGCTTTCCATAAGCCGCAACGGTGATGGCGAACGACGCAGTGCCGGTGTTCCTTACCCCGTACCCACTACGCTGCACAACGATTTCCCATCGCTGCCCAGTACAGCTGTGTACTCCGACCGGGAAGAACAGATCATGATTCCGGATGAATCGGGCAAGGGTGTGGTAAAAAAATTCAAAGAGGTGGGCGGTGTGTTTTTCGTGGAGCCGGCCTTCTTTACCATATTCGATTTTCCCTTGCTGGCAGGAGAATACCATTCGTTGAAAGAACCCAATACCGCCCTACTTGCAAAAAGCACGGCCGAAAAATATTTCGGCGACTGGCGCCTGGCCTTGGGCAAATCATTCAGGCGGGGAGGCCGCGACCTGTTCAGGATCACCGGTGTTATGGCCGATCCACCCGACAATACGGACCTGCAGGTGAAGATCGCCGCTTCTTATGCCACCATGAAAAACTACATAACCAGTACCGACTGGGTCAGCGTGGCCTCCAACCATGGCTGCTATATCATGCTGCCGGATGGATCGGACCCAGTGACCATGAACAAGCAAATGGTTTCTTTTTTTAAAAAATATTATAAGAGCGATGAGCCCGAAGCAAGACAAAATACCATGGAGATTCAATCATTGTCGCAGGTGCATTATGATGCAGAGCCGGGCAATTTCATCGATCGCACAGTTTCCAAAAGTATGATCAATACCATGTGGCTGATTGCCGCATTTATTTTACTGATTGCCTGTGTAAACTTTGTCAATCTTTCCACTGCGCAGGCATTTAACCGGGCCAAGGAAGTGGCCGTTCGGAAAGTGCTGGGCGGAAACAGGCGCCAGCTAAGGCTGCAGTTCTTCAGCGAAACTGCCATTATCACCTTCTTTGCCATCGTGTTGTCGATAGGTATTGCCTATGCAGCGCTGCCGCTGCTGAGCCAGGTGATGGGTCTACCGCTCCACATGAATTTTGCCACTGACCCCGGCATCGGGCTCTTTTTACTGGCAACGGGTATTGTAATTGTATTACTCGCAGGTTGTTACCCGGCCATTATCTTATCCCGCTTTAACCCGGTAACCGCATTAAAAAGCAAGGCGGCCGCAATAAGCGGAAAAGGAATTTCATTGAGGCGTGGACTGGTGGTATTTCAGTTTGTGATTGCCCAGGCACTGATCATCGGCACACTGATCATTGTGCAGCAGATGGATTATTTTAAAAGTCGCTCCATGGGCTTTGATAAAGACGCTATTGTAAACATCAACTTTCCGGAAGACAGTGTAGGCAGATCAAAGCTCGATTACCTGAAAAATAAATTAAAGACCATCGATGGTATTAAATCGGTAAGCTTCAGTTTTGCCAGCCCCGCCGACGATGGCAACTGGACTTCCAACTTCCGCTTCGATCATGCGGAAAAAGAAACCGACTGGCATGCCAACCTGAAATGGGCCGATGCAGATTACCTGAAAACATACAGCATTCCGCTGGTAGCCGGCCGCAACCTGTATCCTTCCGATACAGCCCGGGAGTTCCTGGTGAATGAAACCCTGGTGAAACGGCTTGGCTTCACCGATCCGCAACAGGCCATCAATAAAGAAATTGATTTATGGGGACAAATGAAATTCACCATCGTGGGCGTGATGAAGGATTTCAATGCCATGTCGCTCAGGCGGGCTATTGTTCCGGTGCTTATTACTTCGGTGAAAGATTTTTACGGCGTGGCCGGTATCAAACTACAAACGAATGACGTGGCCGGCACGCTGAAAAAAGTGGAAGCAGCATGGAATGAAGTTTATCCCGATTATGTATATGAGCAGAAATTCCTCGATGCCAAGATTGAAAATTTTTATACCCAGGAAAAGAAACTTTCCAGTCTATACAAGATATTCGCTGCCCTCGCCATCTTCCTCAGTTGCCTGGGCCTGTACGGACTGGCTTCGTTCATGGCGGTGCAAAGGATAAAAGAAGTAGGCATCCGTAAAGTACTGGGTGCTTCGGTGAACAATATCATCTTCCTTTTCTCTAAAGAATTTTTATTACTGATTGGCATCGCTTTCCTGGTTGCCGTACCGCTGGCCTGGTATTTCATGCACGACTGGCTGCAGGATTTTGTGTACCGGGTGAACATCTCCTGGTGGATCATTGCCCTGGCAGGCATCATGGCCGCAGCCATTGCCATGATCACCGTCAGTGTAAAGGCGATCAAGGCAGCGATGAGCAACCCGGTGAAGAGTTTGCGGGCGGAGTGAGGAGTTTGAAGTCTCAGGTTTGTAAACCTTGTATGTTTTTGAAGCAGTCAACTATAAAGTGTTTAATGGTTTAATTGTTTACCTGTTCCTGACCAGAACTGCTAAACCCCTAAACCCCTAAAC
>DMRT01000168.1 GCA_003455235.1 Chitinophagaceae bacterium | reverse complement strand
TAAACCCCTAAACCCCTAAACCTCCTAAACCAAACAGGTTTAAAAACATACATTGCAACAACAATTCGACATAGTAATCATCGGCAGCGGCATGGGCGGACTGATATGCGCTGACATACTGGGCCGGGAAGGGTATAAGGTATGTGTGCTCGAAAAAAATAAGCAGGCAGGCGGCAGCCTGCAAACATACGTTCGTGATAAAGTGATCTTCGACTCCGGGGTACATTACCTTGGCGGACTCGGGGAAGGACAAAACCTTTACCAGGTGTTCAAGTACCTCGGGCTCATCGGAAGGCTGAAACTGCAGAAGATGGACGAGGATGTGTTTGACAAGATCATCATTCAGAACGATCCCAAAGAATACGTATATGCACAGGGCTATGAAAACTTTATCCGGCACCTGCTGAAGGATTTCCCCCATGAAGAAAAAGCGCTGCGGACCTACTGTGATAAGATCAAAGAAGTATGCAGCAGGTTTCCCCTGTATAACCTGCGGTCGGGCGGCGATGTGAATGAAAAAACCTCCGTGCTTGAGATTGACCTGCAGCAATTCATTGAATCCATCACTTCCGACAAAAAATTACAGGCAGTGCTGGTAGGCAACAACATGCTGTATGTATTGCAGGGGAATAAAACGCCGTTGTATGTACACGCCATGATTCTTAACAGCTACATAGAAAGCTCGTGGAAATGCATCGACGGCGGATCCAACATCACCAAGTACATGGTGCAGAACATCCGGAAGCATGGGGGAGATATCCGGCGCAATACTGAAGTAAAAAAGATTGTTGTGGAAGAAGGGAAGGTGGTTTCGGTTGAACTGGCCAACGGAACTCATGTATACGGAAAGAACTTCATCAGCAATATGCACCCGGTGCGTACACTGGAGATGACAGAAACAGAACTCATCAAACCGGCATACCGCAGCCGGGTGAAAGATCTGGAGAATACGGTTTCTTCTTTCATTGTAAACATAGTTTTCAAAAAGAACGCCTTTCCGCATACCAAGCACAATTATTATTACCAGAAAGAAGGACATGTATGGCACCCCGCTGCCCATACGGACGAAAACTGGCCACTGGCCTATTCGCTGTTCTTCGCTTCTTCTTCCAAAACAGAAGCATACGCCGAATCGATGACCATACTCACCTATATGCGCTTTGAGGAAGTGGAGAAATGGGCCGGTACCTTCAACACGGTTGCCAATGAGGTGGACAGGGGAAAAGATTATGAAGCGTTCAAAACAAGAAAGGCAGAAAAATTGATCAGCCTGGTGGAAGAGAAATTTCCCGGGTTAAGAAATGCAATCCAGTCTTATTATACGGCCACGCCGTTGTCGTACCGGGATTATATCGGCAACGACGATGGTTCGATGTATGGCATTGCCAAGGATTACCGCAACCCGCTGAAAACATTCATCTCTCCCCGGACCAAGATCCCCAACCTCTTTCTTACCGGTCAGAATCTTAACTTACACGGCGTGCTGGGCGCCACGATGAGCGGGCTGGTAACCTGCATGGCCGTGCTGGGAAATGAAGACATTATTGAAAAAATAAGAAATGCTTAAACGAAAAAAATTCTGGAAACGGGTTGGCTATGTGTTCGCTGTTATCCTGCTGCTGCTGATTGCCGGCGCTGTGTATATCGTGCAGGTATCCAAAGTAGACCCGCCAACGGTTGCCGATATGAGCAGCATGAACCTGCAGCGCACCGATCACGGCAACGGGTTCTACACCATCAACAACAACTGGTTCCGCCACAGCAAAAGCGGTTTGTATGAACTATACGTGGAGGGCGATGCTTTTGAACGGGGGGTGATCAACGGAAAACTCACCGCCGAACTGGTGGTGCGGCAGGAGGATCATTTTGCCGAACAGATAGAAAAGATGATCCCCTCGAAATTCAAACGGAGTTTTCTAAAATACGCCATTGGCTTTTTCAACCGCAACCTGGATGAAAATGTTTCCGAAGAATACCAGGAAGAGATCTATGGCGTATCTGAATCGGCTTCACCTAAATACCAGTACCTCGGTTCCAACTACCAGCGTATACTGAACTATCATGCCGCACATGATATCGGCCATGCGGTGCAGAACCTGGCCATGGTGGGCTGCACTTCCTTCGGTACCTGGGGGGCTCTGTCGGAAGACAGCACCATGATCATCGGCCGTAATTTTGATTTTTATGTAGGCGATAAATTTGCGGAAGACAAGATTGTGGCGTTCTTCAATCCCAAACAGGGGCATAAATTCATGACGGTTACCTGGGGTGGATTCACCGGCGCTGTTTCGGGGATGAATGACCAGGGACTGACGGTTACCATCAATGCGGCCAAGTCGAGCCTGCCTACCGGTTCGGCCACACCGGTATCGCTGGTTACAAAAGAAATTCTTCAATATGCAAAGAACATCAGCGAGGCCATCCGCATTGCCCGGTCAAGGAAGATGTTTGTATCGGAATCTTTTTTAGTGGCTTCCGCTGCCGACCGCAAAGCCGTGATCATTGAAAAAACACCCGACAGCCTGGACGTATACGATCCCCGGAAGGATTTCATTGTTTGCACCAATCATTTTCAAAGCAATGGCCTGGGAAAAACAAAGATGAACATCGAACAGGAAAAGGAAAGTGCGTCCTCTTACCGCTACCAGCGGATGATGGAGCTTATCAATGCCAACGGTAAAAACTCGGTTCAGAAGACGATCAACATTCTCCGTGATCAGAAAGGATTGAACGGCGCCAACATCGGCATGGGAAATGAAAAAGCCATCAACCAGCTCATTGCCCATCATTCCATTGTGTTTGAACCGGAAAAATTATTAGTTTGGGTTTCCACTTCGCCCTGGCAGCTGGGAGAGTATGTGGCCTACGACCTGAACAGGATCTTTGCCTTGAAGGGAATGAAGGAAAACAAAGAAGTATCCGACAGCAGCCTTCGCATTGCGCCGGATTCTTTCCTGCTTACGCCGGCATATAAAAACTTTGTCGTGTTCCGCAACATCAAGCAGCGTATATTGGACGGAGCTGATGTGAATACCGACAGCCTGGTAAACAGCAACCCGGAATTTTATAATACCTATGTGCTGGCCGGCGATTATTTGTATAAGAGGAAGAATTATACGGCGGCATTGAGATATTACCAGCTTGCTCTTACCAAGGTAATAGCGACAAAGAAGGAAGAAGATCATGTGAGGGAGCAGATAAAAAAAATAAATAAAAATTAATTATGTTGGGCTAAAGCCCGACAAATAATTTGATATCATTAACCCCGGCCTTAAGGCCAGGGCAAAAAATCAATTCTCTTCGGGGCTAAAGCCCGGGTAATGATTTGATATCCGTTGCCCCGGTCTTAAGACCGGGGCAACGGGAAACCATTCATCTCATGGGGCTTTAGCCCCGGATAAAAAAAAGACCATGATCCTGGGTATTGGTACCGACCTCATAGAAGTGGAACGGGTGGCTGAAAAGATGGAAAAGAAAGCCGGCTTTAAGGAACTGGTGTTTTCGCCGGCAGAAATAATATATTGCGAGGCAAAGACAAATAAATACGAACACTATGCCGCCCGCTTTGCCGCCAAGGAAGCATTCCTGAAAGCCATTGGCACCGGCTGGATAACCGGCACGGCATTCAATGAAATTGAAGTGCTGCCCGATGCGGATGGCAAGCCGGAACTTCATTTCCTGGGAACAACGGCAGAAACGGTATCAAAAATGAAAACGGGAAATATATTTGTTTCCCTCTCTCATCTTAAATCAGTGGCAAGCGCCATGGTAATAATTGAAAAGTCATGACATACTCAGCAGATGCTGCTTTTAAAAGCAAGGCACAGATAAAAGAAATGCAGGATAAGAAACTGCAGGAAACCGTTGCCTACCTGAATGAACGGTCGCCTTTTTACCGGGAATTATTCAGCCAGGCAAAGTTTAATGTAAAAGGCATTAAAACGGTGGAAGACCTGCTGGGCATACCGGTTACCATGAAGGAAGACCTGCAGCAGCGCAACAACGATTTTTTATGTGTGCCCCGCGACCAGGTCATTGAGTACAGCTCCACCTCCGGCACCCTGGGCAGCCCGGTTACTGTTGCACTAACGGAAAACGACCTTAACCGGCTTACGCATAATGAGTATTGCTCTTTCATCAGTGCCGAAGGATCTCCGGACGATGTGTACCAGCTGATGCTTACACTCGACCGGCAGTTCATGGCAGGCATGGCTTATTATTCAGGATTGAGAAAACTGGGAGCCGGCATCATCCGCCTGGGGCCCGGTGTACCATCGCTGCAATGGGAAACCATTCAGCGGCTGAAGCCAACAGCCATCGTGGCGGTTCCTTCTTTCATTCTCAAGCTGATCCAGTTTGCGCAGGAGCACAAGATCAACATCAACCATTCTTCCGTGCAGAAAGCGATCTGCATCGGCGAAAATATCCGCAACACCGATTTTTCACTAAACACGCTCGGTAAGCGCATTACCGATGCCTGGAACATTAAATTATTTTCCACCTATGCTTCCACCGAAATGCAAACAGCCTTTACCGAATGCAGCGAGTGCAAAGGCGGGCACCTGCAGCCTGAACTGCTGATTGTGGAACTGCTGGATGAAATGAACAAACCTGTTGGCCCGGGTCAGCCCGGCGAAGTAACCATCACCACGCTGGGGGTGGAAGGTATGCCGCTGCTTCGTTACAAAACCGGGGATATCTGCGTGTATGATGATAAGCCGTGCAGGTGTGGCAGAAATACGCTGCGTTTATCACCGGTGGTGGGACGTAAAAAACAAATGATCAAATTCAAAGGCACTACTTTATATCCCCCTTCCTTGTTCGACCTGCTGAATGAAATGGAAGAGGTAAAGGATTTTGTGGCCGAAGTATATTCCAATGAAATCGGTACCGATGAAGTAAAGCTGCATTTGCTGCCGGAAAACAACAACGAAGAAACCGACCGGAAGATCCGTTCTTATTTACAGGCCCGCCTGCGGGTGAGCCCGCATATACAATATGTGAACAAGGATGAGATGCAGAAGATACAATTCCCGGAAGGCAGCCGCAAAGCCATCAAGTTCATCGACAGGAGGAATTAAAAACGTCATTGCGGGGAGGAATGACGAAGCAATCTCCTGAACCGCAGATTGATTCTCCGCCCCCCGGCGGACCGCAATGACATTTAATGATCAGTTTACCGTTATCAGCAATGGCTGAAACCGGTTCCGCTTCACTTTTGCCCGGCCAATAAACTGGTTGCCGTTGATCTGGGTGAACTTGGCCGGAAAAACCATCACGTCTTCTTCCCGCGTATCAAATAATATTTCTTTGTTGGTGATCACACCGGCCCGGTCGAGCTTGGATACCACCACCTGTCCGCCGGCGCCATCCACATGGTATTTCGGTACTTCATCTTCCTGGATATCGATGTTCTTTTTGTTATCGAGGTACAGGAAATAATAACCGGAGGCATCACTGATCAGTTTAAAGCCCATGGTGCCCGGCAGGTTATAATTGATCTGCGAACTGTAGCTGGTGGTGGAACCTTTTTGTTTTTTCGGAATCTTGCGCAGCCATTCAAACTGGCCCGATGCACTCACCCTTCCGGCAATAATGTCTTCATAATAAAAGGTGGTGTTGGTGGTGGTGGTATTGCGGTCGTAGGTGCGGTACACCACCTTGTAATATTCTTCCATTACCATCAGCACGGCGCCATCGCTTTCCACGATGATATTGCGGACCACCAGGTTGGGCGCCTCGTAGTCGTCTTTCTTTTCCATTTTCCGCCTGGTACGGGCCGATTCAAACTTCTGCAGGTCGGCCAGCGGGAATTCATAATACCCATTTTTGTACTTGATCACTTTGTTGTTCTGGTCAAGTGCCGCCAGGAAGATCCCGTCGGTGCCCGTGCCTGTTGATTTTTTGCTGTAGGTGCAGGCGATGATCATTTCGTGGTTGAAATTTTCGATCAATGATGTTTCGTGAATAAAATAATCGTCGAGGTTCACCACGGCCGTAATGATCTTGTTACTGCCCTTTACAAATTTCAGCACTTCAAAATGGTAGCCCGGCCGGCCTGTTTCTTTATCCTTTTCTCTCCTTTTTTCAGAGTCATACACTTTGGCCAGCATGTAGGCATTGCCATTGCCGTCGATGGAGAAATCAGAATTATCCATGATTGCTTCGGTATAGGGCATGGTGAATTCGCCACCCCAGAGTTTTTTCATGTTGTCATCAAATACCTGCAGGCCAATGCGGTCGTAATTCTTTTTATCATTCTTTTCCTCGGGCCACAGGCGGTAGCTTACCAGCAGCTTCTTGTGATCGGCGTCGTAGTTGAATTTGTATTTGTTCTCCACTTTTACCTGGTAAAAACCGGATGAAACATAATCACCCGTGAGCCGGGAGGTTTCAAACATTTTGTTGTTGGTGGAGGTGAGCTTGCCGGCAACAATGTCGAGCTTATCGAAGTACAGGGCTTCAACCTTGGATTCTTTATCCCAGTCGCTGTGGATCCAGTAATAATCCTTGTTGTTGAATTCGGTTACCGTTTCGCTGTTGAAGTTTTTGGTGGCTTCCGGAAGCTCAATTCTTTTTTCGGAGGTTTGTGTCAGTGATTTCGGATCGAACCGCACAATGTTAAGCTCATCCTTTTTCAGGGAAAGGTTGATGATGCCGTCGCGGTCGTTGCCAAAAAAAGAAAGATCGTCTGACTTGCGGGGCAGTTCATATTCAGAACCCAGTTTAAAATTGAATTTTTTGCTTTGGGCAATGGTTGCTGTGCACAACAGGAGTGCAGCAGCGAGGCCTAGATATTTCATAAAGAAGAATTACATTTTATAAAGGATAAATAAAAAAGAGGGAAGGGATATTTATTCGCCCCCCTTGGCGATGAACTTGCCTACTTTCTGGCCAGAGAGGTAATACGCATCGGCGATCCTGGATCCGGCATCAAAGGCGGCACCTCTCCATTTGTTCTCACCGGGCCGTTCAACAGAAAGTACAATGAGTTTTTTGGCGGGATTGGCTGTCTCCACAATAGTAACGGTTCCGTCGATGCCGGCATTCCGTTTGGTAACACCCACCTGGTAACCCGGTTCAATGGCCTTGGTGTTAAAGATGAGCGTGTACTTGGCGTCTTTGCTTACGGTCATTTTACTCATGTTGGTAAAACCGAGGATGAACTTGGGCGGAAACTTGTCCTGCTTGTCCTCTTCCCATTTGCGGGCCCATATCTCACCACTGCCTTTTTCTTTCTCGTTGTATTCCTGTGTTTTTCTTTTGATGTATTCCGCTTCCTTGCCATCATCACCAACGGTGGTTTTGTCGAACGTGAATTCAATGTTGATGGTTTTTTCTCCTTTCAGGATGGAAAGATCACCTTTATTAAGGTCTACCTGTTGCGCCAAAGCCGGTGAAACAAAAAAGAGAAGAAGGAAAGCGGAAATAACTGAACGGGTCGTTTTCATTTGGTTGATTGTTTTAATACGGGCAAAAATAAAGACTTCCCGTTAACGGG
>DMRT01000321.1 GCA_003455235.1 Chitinophagaceae bacterium | reverse complement strand
GCTTGGTGATGTAGTCATCGGCACCGAGTTTATAGCCCTGGATGATATCGTCCTTCATGGTTTTGGCACTGAGAAAGAACAGGGGAACGTCAGGGTTCACGTCGCGGATCTCTTCGGCAAGGGTGAAGCCGTCCATATTGGGCATCATCACATCCAGCAGGCAGATGTCGAATTTCTCCCGCTGAAAAGCAGCCAGCCCGAGTTTACCATCCCGTTCCAGGGTTACATCATAATCATTCAGTTCCAGGTAATTCTTCAATACCATGCCGAGGTTGGTGTCGTCTTCGCACAATAGTATCTTGGGTTTATTGTTTTCCATTTTTTGTTGGTTTAACGGCAAATAAAATTAAATCAATATTCATACTGCGAATATACTGCCTAATTTTTTGTTAAATGGAGGAAAGTCAGTGCCTATTGCCTTCTCATGTATTTCTTATCCGTCAATGTCTTCAGGAAGGCAATGATGTCTTTCTTTTCCTGTGGTGTTAAACGGAGTGGCGTTTTAAACGCATCATCCCTGTTCACCGGGTTGTCGATGAACCAGTCGGGACTGTTGTAGTAGTTAAGTACTTCTTCCAGGGTTTTAAACATGCCGTTGTGCATGTACGGTCCAGTTACTGCCACGTTGCGCAAACCAGGGGTTTTGAATTTTCCTTTGTCGCTTTCCTTTTTGGTGATGTTGTATAAGCCGGCATCATTCAACTTACGTTCATCATACAACCCGATGTTTTTAAATTCGTCGTTGGTAAAATCTTCCATGCGGTGGCAGTCGAAGCATTTAGCCTTGTCGCCCACAAACAATTGCCGGCCTCTTTCTTCCTGGGCGGTTAGTTTGCCTATGTTGTTGCTCCAGTCATCGAATTTACTGTCCACCGTTTCCAGTGTTTGTTCAAAAGCCGCAAAGGCGGCTGCCAGGTTTTGGGCCGATGGCTTTTGTTTGAAAATTTTTTGAAAAAGCATTTTGTATTCTGCCGATTCGTTCAGCCTTTTCACGGCTTCCTCCACAGGCAATCCCATTTCATCCGGATTCTGAATGGGCATCAATGATTGTTCCTCGAGAGAAGCCGCCCGGCCATCCCAGAAAAAATAGGGGCGGTTCTTCATATTGAGAACAGAAGGCGTATTTCGTGCAGTCAGCTTTCCGCCAATGCCGGTACTGAAAGCAGCGGTATCGGCAAAAGCAAATGCCGGTTTATGGCAGCTGGAACAGCTTACGGTGGAGTCTTTGGAAAGCATTTTTTCTGAAAACAGCTTTTTACCCAATGCGGCTTTGGTGGCGGCAAGCGGGTATTCTTTTTCAAGGAAGGAACTGGCGAGCAACAAGGCCAGCACCAGGAAAAAACCTGGAAGAAAGATTTTTTTCATCGCTGTAAATTTACAATTGTTATCGTCAAAAATCTTGGGCTTCATTTCGCAACAGGTTGTACCTTTCCTTAAAATAAATGATCATGGCAAATAAAGAGGCTTTCATACAGGCAATAAAGGCCGGCTATACATTCAAAGGCGAATCGGTAAAGATCGGCGCTGCGGTGCTGGATGGCGAACTGGTTCCTGAAGCAGAAGTATTTCTGCCGTTGAAAACCATGAACCGGCATGGATTGATTGCCGGCGCAACGGGTACGGGTAAAACAAAAACACTTCAGCTCATCAGTGAATTCCTGAGCGATGCCAGCGTGCCGGTACTGGTGATGGACATCAAAGGTGACCTCAGTGGCATTGCCGCCATGGGCGCCGAAAATGATAAAGTAAAGGACCGGTACCAGAAACTGAATATGCAGTATAAGCCAGCCCTGTTTCCGGCAGAGCTGATGAACCTTACCGGGCAGAAGGGGGTACATCTCCGGGCAACAGTAAGCGAATTTGGTCCTGTATTATTAAGTAAGATTCTGGAACTGAACGATACACAGGGAGGCGTAGTGGCATTGATCTTCAAATACTGCGATGATAACAAATTGCCGCTGCTCGACCTGAAGGATTTTATCAAAGTACTTCAATACATCGGCGATGAGGGAAAGGCAGAGATCGAAAAAACGTACGGTAAAATATCTACCTCATCCACCGGTACCATCCTGCGTAAGGTAATTGAACTGCAGCAGCAGGGAGCGGATATTTTTTTTGGTGAAAAAAGTTTTGAAGTGGACGACCTGATGCGGATTTCAGATGATGGCCGTGGAATGATCAGTGTATTGCGGGTAACCGACCTGCAGGACAAGCCCAAACTTTTTTCCACCTTCATGCTGCAGATGCTCGCCGAACTGTATGCCACCTGCCCGGAAGAAGGTGATATGGACAAACCAAAACTGGTGATGTTTATCGACGAAGCACACCTGATCTTCAATGAAGCCAGTTCGGCATTGCTGCAGCAGATAGAAACAATTGTGAAGCTCATCCGCTCAAAAGGAATCGGCATCTTCTTCTGTACACAAAATCCAATGGATGTGCCCGCCAGCGTGCTGGCCCAGCTGGGACTGAAAGTACAGCATGCCTTGCGTGCCTTTACAGCAGCCGACCGGAAAGTAATCAAACAGACATCGGAGAATTATCCTGAAACAGAGTTCTATAAAACAGAAGACCTGATTACGCAACTGGGTATCGGGGAAGCCCTGGTAACCATGCTGAATGAAAAAGGCATTCCAACCCCCCTGGCGCATACCATGCTGTGTGCACCCCGCAGCCGGATGGATGTGCTGACTGATGATGAGATCGGTTCCATTACTTCAAAGTCGAAGCTGGTTGCCAAATATAACCAGGTGATTGACAGCGAAAGCGCTTATGAAATCCTGACAGCGAAACTCGAAGAGGCTGCTGAAAAAAATACAGAAGAGGAGAAGACCACTACTAAAAAAGCACAAAAGGAGGAACCCTCCACCCTGGAGAAAGTAGCTAATAATACCATTGTAAAGAGCATGGCCCGGACAGCTGGTAATACCATTGTACGCTCCCTGCTTGGTGCGTTGGGACTGGGAGGCCGCAGCCGCAGTAAGAAAAGCAGCGGCTGGTTTGGTTGATAAACCTGTTTCGGATTACTTATACTTATTTAAGTGCCGGGATTTATTCCGGCACTTTGTATTTTTACAATATGAGAAAATTGCAAGGCTGGTATGCGCACCGGTTTGGCCCATTGCTTGTTCTGGCCGTCATTCTTTGTTCCTTAAGTTTTATCACCCGGGTGATCCTGCTTATTAAAAGCTGGTCAAGTTTCGACCTGAATCCGCTGTATGTGGCCGGGGCATTCCTGGTGGGAATGTTTTACGACCTGGTGGTATGGAGTTTCTTTGCCATACCGGTGGCACTGTATTGCTGGCTGATGAAGGATTCCTGGTACCGGAAGAAATGGCAGCGCATACCCCTGTTTAGTCTTTTTTTCATCATCACGCTTATTCTTGTTGTGAACGCCTGTGCCGAAGTTGTTTTCTGGGATGAGTTCAATGTACGGTTCAATTTTATAGCGGTTGACTATCTTATTTATACCACCGAAGTGTTGGGCAATATCTGGGAGTCGTACAATATTCCGTTGATTGTTGCGGCTGTAATTGTCATGGTGATATTGATTCTTTTTTTGGTCCGGAAGAACCTGGCTGCATCCCGGCAAAGCAGCATGCGCTTTGGAAAACGATCGGCTTTTTTCGGGATGTTTATGTTGCTCCCCGTTGCTGCATACTTTCTGGAGAATAACCGGCTGAAAAATTTCAGCAATAATAATTACATCAATGAACTCGGCGGGAACGGGATTTATGAATTCGGCACTGCTTTCTGGCATAATGAAATTGAGTATGATAAATTTTATGTTACCCGGAACGATACCGCCAATTTTGCCATCCTGCGGAACCTGCTCCAGGCTCCCAATGTCTCCTTTACCAATGACCCGTTGAGCATTCAGCGTGAAATAAAGAGTGACAGCCCGGAACATAAATGGAACCTGGTATTGATCAGCGTGGAAAGTTTAAGCGGTGATTACCTGAAATACTTCGGCAACAAAGAGAATATTACACCCTTCCTGGATTCGCTCATTCCCCACGGATTGTGGTTTGAACAGTTTTATGCATCCGGCACCCGTACCGTACGGGGACTGGAAGCCCTGTCCCTCGCCATTCCCCCTACACCCGGGCAATCGATTGTACGCCGGCCCGATAATGATGACATGTTTACCATAGGAAGTGTATTAAAAAGCAAAGGCTACGAGTGCAACTATGTTTACGGCGGCAATTCTTTTTTTGACAACATGGGAAAGTTTTTCAGTAACAGCAGCTATACGGTACTGGATAAAAGAGACATCCCCGACAGCCTGGTGCATCATACCACGGCCTGGGGAGTGGATGATGAAGCAGCGTTTGACTTCACGCTTCAGCAGTGCGACAGAAGTTTTACTGCAGGAAAGCTTTTCTTCAATCACATCATGACAGTAAGTAATCACCGGCCTTATACCTATCCTGATGGCCGGATCGATATTCCCCCCACTACCCAATCAATAGCCGGAGCAGTTAAGTATACCGATTATGCCATCAATAAATTCCTGCTGGATGCCCGGCAGAAACCCTGGTTCAGGAATACCCTTTTTGTGATTGTGGCAGATCATTGTTCAAAAAGTGCCGGTAAAACCGACCTCCCGGTGAACCGGTATCATATTCCCTGCCTCATTTATGCACCCGGCCTGGTAAAACCCGGTGTGGAGAAACGGCTGGTGAGCCAGATCGACCTGGCACCCACAGTCCTTGGACTAATGAACCTGAATTATACCAGCCGCTTTTTCGGCTATGACATCTACCAATTGGCGCCCGGAAAAGAGCGGGCCTTTATAAGTACCTACCAGGATATGGGCTATATCAGGGATGGAAAACTGGTTATTCTATCTCCACAGCGTAAAGCCAGGCTTTACAGCCCTGATTTTACTACGGGGGTAAACAGGCCGCTTCAAGGGTCAGACAGCCTCATAAACGAGGCAATTGCCTGGTACCAGGGGGCCAGTTACCTGTACAAAACCGGGTGGTATAAAAGAGTGAAATAAAAAGAGGCACCAGAGGATAATTTACTGATTACCAAATATGAAAACGATTGAAATTGACCGACTTTTTGTACTTTTTACACATAATTTTCCCTGATTTTTTTTAAAAATACCTGCTAAAAATCTTGCAGAATCCTAAAAACACCTGTATCTTCGTCTCGGTTTTTCATAGGATATTGGATTTTAAAGCGGGACTAGATTTCTATCTTGGTCCCTTTTTTATTTTATGACCTTTTTTTCTCCCCCGGGAAACAGATATTTCCTTCTTTATCAATAGTGATTTTCTGCTCAGCCCGCAGGTAATCAATTACCTGCCATACTTTTTGTTTTGGAAACGCTTTCAACTCATCCCATAACATTGGAGTCCCTGCCGCCGGCGTTTGAATGGCGTTCAGTATATAACCGGAAATGGCATTGAATTCTTCGGGTGTAACCCGGATGACCTTATTGTTTATACAGTTGTCGCAAATCCCGCAGGGCTTTGCAGTAAGGTCATTGAAATATTGAGCGATTTGCACACTGCGGCAGTTTTTGGATTCTTTTACATAGCCGGTCATGGCATGCACCCTTTTTTCAAAGCTGTCCCTTCGTTTCCGGTAGTCGGTATTGTTGATGCGATAATTGTCGGCATACATCCTGTTCTGCAAAAGAATGATCTGTGGCTTTTCCTTCTGTGCAGCATAGCTGATGATGCCCTGGTCGTTCAGTTTTGTCAGCTCTCTTTTGATTGTTTCAACATCCTCTTGTAAAAACCTGGCCAGTTTGCTTTCATATACAATGGCCGGGTAATCGAAAATGCCTTCATAAGAACGGAGAAGACCCTTTATGAGCGGCTCTGATTCGGGGTGCTGCTTTTCAAAATCTTCCAGTTCCTCCTTATCGGTGGTAAATACAACCCGTGACGGTGTAAAGAACATTTCAGTATAACTGATGATGCCTTCCTGTTCCAGGGCTTTAATAGCATGGGTAACCAGGAGTATATTCAGTTTAAAAGCGGATGAAAAAGCAGCGATGTCAAAATCGTAGCTGTTTCCTTCGCCTGAGCCGGCAGGAACCTGCAGGTGATTCATGATAGCGATGTATACCTGCCTGATTTCTTCTTCTTTGGGAAAGCGGGTGTCAACCTGGTCAAGAAGGTTATCCAGTTCGTTGCTGCTGCACAATAAAACCGCATAGGCTCTTTTCCCATCCCGCCCTGCTCTTCCCGCTTCCTGGTAATAATTCTCCAGACAATCGGGTACTTCGTAATGCACAACGGTTCTTACATCAGCTTTATCAATCCCCATCCCGAACGCATTGGTGCAAACCATGATCCGGGTCTGGTTATTTATCCAGCTTTCCTGCCGGTTGTTCCGTTCATCATTGCTTAGACCGGCATGGTAAAAGCCGGCGGGAATATTGTTCATCTGCAATAAACGGCAAACCTCCGTGGTTTGCTTCCGGCTCCTGCAATAAACAATGCCGCTTCCTTTCACGTTTGTGAGTATCTCCAGCAACTTGTTCTGTTTTGAAGCAACAGAAAAAACACTGTAAGAAAGATTGGGCCGTTCGAAAGACTGCTGGAACCGTTGCTGGCTGGCGGTAAACTGCAGCTTATTACAGATATCATCCTGCACCGCTTTGGTGGCCGAAGCAGTAAGTGCAAGCACGGGAACGCCCGGCAACTGATCACGCAGGTTTGCAATCCGCATATAAGGTGGCCTGAAATCATATCCCCATTGCGAAATACAATGTGCTTCATCCACAGCAACCAGGTTGATGTGCAAAGCCGGCAGGTATTCAAGAAACAAGGTTGTTTCGATCCGTTCAGGAGATACATACAGAAATTTATAATTGCCGTGTGCGGCATTCTGTAATGTTTTTTTAATTTCAGGGAAGCTCATGCCGGAATAAATGGCGGGCGCAGGAATTCCTTTCCGCTTAAGGTTCTCCACCTGGTCTTTCATGAGGGCAATGAGCGGACTGATCACCAGGCACAATCCTTCATTTGCCAATGCCGGAACCTGGAAGCAGATGGATTTACCTCCACCGGTTGGCAACAAAGCCAGCGTATCATTGCCCTGTAAAACAGAACGGATAATGTCTTCCTGCAATGGCCGGAAGCACTCAAACCCCCAATGCTCCTTTAAAATTTCATGAATGGTCAACCCCATAAATTATGGGCTGAAATTAAACCACTTTCCGGTAATTCAGCCTGATGGAATTTATGGCCAGCACTACGTCGCTGAACCCCATAGCCAGGGCGGCCAGCCCGGGTTGAAGAAGACCGACAGCTGCAATGGGGATGGCCACAATATTATAAATGAATGCCCAGAATAAATTTCCTTTAATGGTACTGAACGTATGCTTACCCAGTCCCAGTGCCAGCGGAAGATGCTGAATGCCTTTATTCATCAGAACCACCTGTGCTGTTTGCATGGCAAGCTGGGTGGCATCGCTCATGGAAATACCGATGGTGGCTTTTGCCAATGCGGGTGCATCATTAATACCGTCTCCCACCATGGCTGCCGGCGCCTCCTTGTTCAGTTGTTCAATAATGAGTAACTTTTCTTCGGGTGTTTTTTCTGCATATACTTTGTCAATACCCAATACTGTGGCAATTTTCTGCACCCGGTCCAGTGAATCACCGCTTAATAAAATGGTTTGTATGTTCTTTGTATGCAGGTAGCTGATCACTTCTTTTGCTTCGGGCCGAATCTCGTCTTCCATGTCAAACCAGCCAATGAGTTTTTCATTCTGCAGTAAGTAGGCGGTATGAGAATCGTCGGTTGTATGCGTCGCCGCGATTTTATGTGAACCAAGTATCCAGCTGTTTCCCCGGGCGTCTTCAGCCCGTATGCCAAGCCCTTTGATCTCTTCCACCTTTATCCATGAGATGGTATCCGGTATTTTCCATTCAGCAATGATGGCTTTGGCAATTGGGTGATTGGAATATTTCTCCAGCGAAAAAACGACCTGTTTAAACTCTTGTTCTGATAAAACCGGTGAATGAATGTTGGTAACCCGGAAATTTCCCATCGTCAGGGTACCTGTTTTATCAAACACCACGGTACGGATGTTCTTGAATAATTCCAGGCTCCGGGCATTGCGGAACAGGATTCCTTTTTTGGCGGCCCTTCCCAGTCCAACGGCAATGGCAGCAGGCGTTGCCAGCCCCATGGCGCAGGGACAACTGATCACCAGCACTGCAATGCTCCGCATCAGCGAGGCTGTAGCGGGCACATGAAAGACAAAATAATTGAGCAGGAAGCTAAGTACTGAAATGCCAATCACTACCGGAACAAATACGGCGCTGATCTTGTCGGCCAGCTGCTGTACCGGTGGCTTTTCGCCCTGGGCCTGTTTTACCAGGTTCAGAATATTGCTGAGTACGGTGTCTTTCCCGGTGGCGGTTACCTGGGCCTTTACGGTTCCGGCCGTTACCAGGCTTCCGCCGATAAGATTTTCTTTTTTTGTTTTGTGTACCGGTTTGCTTTCGCCGGTTAGCAGTGATTCATTCACGTGTACGTCTCCCCACAGGATCTTGCAATCCATGGGTACCTGTTCGCCCTGTTTAATGAGAATAAGATCACCCACATGCAGCTGGGTATTTTCCACGGGAAAGATGAGTTCTTTGTGCTGGTCATCAAACGCAATCATATTGGCCATTACTTTTTGCTGCCGGGCCAGTTTGTTCAGTTCCTTTTGTGTTGTTTCCACCGATTTATGCTCCACCCACTCGCCCAGGAAAACAAGGGTGATGATGGTGGCTGTGGTTTCATAAAAAATATAATCCGGGCCCAGTTGACCGATAGTACCGGTGAGGCTGTATACAAAAGCAGCCAATGCACCCATGGCAACCAGTACATTCATATTCGGGATGCCGCGGCGCAGGCTTTTTACAGCACTTACACCGAAATAACCCATGCCCACTGCAAACACCGGGAGGCAGATCAGCAGTTGTATCCAGGGGTTCATCAAAAAATGAATGTGCCAGGGCAGCATATGCAGCATCAGTACCAGGGTGAAGGGCAGGCAGAAAAGAAAACGCTGTAGGTGATTGCTGAAAAAATGCCGGTTGCTGAATGCTGAATGTTGAACAGGTGCTGCAGTTGTTTCGGAGATAACCTTGTAACCCAGTCCGGCAATGCCCTTCGACAGTTCTTCTTTCGATGTATTTCCATCCGTTTCAAAACTCACATCCCCGCCGATAAAATTCACTTTCACTTCTTTCTGTCCTTCTTTCTGCAGATAACGGGTGATGGTGAGTGCACAATTGGTGCAATCCATGCCTTCCACCTTCCATTCAACTTTTTCCATACCACAAAATTATTCCGCATAATTGTTGCCCGATTACTAATGAAGGAAAATATATTTGCAACATGGAGGTAAATTTCACGCTCGATCAGATAAAGGAAGCCGCTTCGGCATTGCTTGCGGCGGCGGCAGGCCACAGCGTACTTGCTTTTCATGGTGCCATGGGAGCGGGCAAAACCACCTTTATCCATGCGCTTTGTGAAGTACTGGGGGTACAGGACAGTATTTCAAGCCCCACGTTTTCCATCATCAATCAATACAGGGCGGGGCAAGGGCAAACCGTTTATCATATGGATCTTTACCGCATC
>DMRT01000163.1 GCA_003455235.1 Chitinophagaceae bacterium | reverse complement strand
AGGCACATAGGAAACATAGCTTTCTGTTGTGTTCTATGTTTCTATGTGGTTCAGAAAAGGAATTAGTTCATCATCAGCACATTCACACTCCGCTGCAGAATGTTGAATGCAATTTCTGCCATCAGGTTCTCTTTATCGAGGGTGGGATTTACTTCCGTGATCTCGAAGCAGCAGATCTTCCGGTTCTGCATAAATTTACTGATGAGGTCTTCCACTTCCCGTTCCTTCAACCCGTTGCTTACGGGGGTGCCGGTTCCCCGGGAGATGGAGGCATCCAGGCTGTCCACATCAAAACTCACATAAATATCGGTGCAGTCACTCAGGTAGCGCAATACTTTCCGGCAAACATTCTCGGCACGCGTACGCCGTACTTCTGAAGTGGTGATCACTTTCATGCCGTGTTTTTCGATCAGGTGTTTTTCCTCTTTTTCAAAATCACGCAGGGAAATAAACACCACGTCTTCCGGCAATACTTTCTGGCCGGTCTTTCCCATGTTCTTCAGTTGTTCCCATTGGCGTGCGGTTTTTTCATCCAGTTCATGCACTTTGCTTTCCTGGTTGTCTTCCCCGATGGAGGCAGCCAGGGGCATGCCATGCATATTGCCCGATGGGGTAGTATAGGGGGTATGCAGGTCGGCATGGGCATCAATCCATATTACACCGAGTTTGCTTTTGGGTTTCGCCATTTTGATACCGGCCATGGTTCCGCCGGCAATGCTGTGGTCGCCGCTGATCACCACGGGAAAAAAATGCCCTTTGATGGAATCGCATACCGCCTTGCTCACCCGTTCATACATGGTAAGTACGCCCTGCATCCGTTTGGCATAGGGCGACTGGATGGGTTCGAACAGGATCCTGTTCTCCACCTCAATTTTTTCGGAAGGGAAGTGAACAAAGAAATTACTCATAAAGTCGAGGGCGGCAATCTTGATGGCATCGATGCCTAAACTGGCGCCACGGGTGCCGGCACCTATTTCGGAGGGTACTTCAATCAGTTTGATATTTTTCATAAAGAAGCTTCGTTGTAGAGGGTTCAAATCTACAACATTCCTTTTAAGGGATTATTGCCCCGGCGGACCTTATTTGCCGCATAAACAGGGCTTTTGAAGGATTTTCATGCAATATTGACCGGTTGCCGGCGTTAAAAAGGCAGGCAATCCCTGAAAACTCAACTGCTTTTACCCCCAAACCCTAAATCATGTTTGTTTGTGCTTGATTTAACGAAAAAGCCCCTGGATTGCAGGGGCTTTTTTAATCAGGTATGTATTGATCAGAATTGTTCCAGTTTGCTGAAGAAGAAATCTCCTTCAATTTTTGCATTCTCGTTACTGTCGCTTCCATGAACAGCGTTTTCGCCGATGGATGCAGCATATAATTTACGGATGGTTCCTTCGGCAGCTTCGGCTGGATTGGTGGAGCCTATCAGTTTGCGGAAGTCTTCCACGGCATTGTCTTTTTCCAGGATGGCCGCGGTGATCGGGCCGCTGCTCATAAATTCAACCAGTTCGCCATAAAAAGGCCTGGCGGCGTGTACGGCATAAAATTCCCCGGCTTTTTCCTTGCTCAGTTTGGTCATTTTCATAGCAACAATGCGGAAACCGGCAGCATTGATCATGGATAAGATGGCGCCTGTATTTCCCTTGCCTGTTGCATCGGGTTTGATCATGGTAAATGTTCTGTTGCTCATTATGATGTTTTTTGAGCCGCAAAGATAGGTCGTTTGAGGTTTGAGGCTTGAAGTTTTTTGGTGAATTTTAGTCAGAAAACTGTTATAAAACCACAAACCGTAAACTACAAACCACAAACTCAAAACTTTCAATTACTTTTGCGCCGCTCTATGCAGCCATTACAGTATTTAAACAGTCAATTGTCGCAGCCCCGGAATGTGGTGATTACCATGCACCAGAAACCCGATGCCGATGCCATGGGTTCATCGCTGGCATTGTATCATTTCCTGGTTCAGTTCGGGCACACCGTAACCGTAATTTCGCCCACCAACTGGGCCTCCTTCCTGAACTGGATGCCGGATTGCAAAAAGGTGCTGGATTACCAAGCGTCGGAAGCCAAAGCCAATGCCGCGATTGATGCCGCCGACTGGATTTTCTGCCTTGATTTTAATGTGCTGAGCCGCACCAAGCGGATGGAGGCAAAACTGGCTGCTGCAAAAGCCGAACGCATCCTGATTGATCACCACCAGGAACCACAGGTGGAGGTGTTTGCCTATGGCAACAGCGATACGGGTAAAAGTTCCACCGCCGAAATGGTGTACGACTTTATCAAGGGTACCGGGCAGGACGAAAAGATCAATGAAATGCTGGCTGAATGTTTGTATGCCGGCGTGATGACCGATACCGGTTCGTTCCGTTTTCCTTCCACTACAGCCAGTGTGCACCGCATGGTGGCCGACCTGAAAGAAAAGGGATTGCGGCACAGCCGGGTGCATGAAGAACTTTTTGATAATTTTTTAGAGAACCGTTTCCGTTTCATCGGCCATGTGCTGCTGAACCGGATGGAGATCTTTTATGAATACAACACCGCCCTCATCGCCATACCCCAGGCCGACCTGGTGAAATACAACATTAAAACAGGGGATACTGAAGGGTTGGTGAACTACCCCCTTAGCATCCAGGGCATCCGGCTGGCGGCCATCATCATCGACCGGGGCGAAGAACGGAAAAGTTCATTCCGCAGCAAGGGAGGTTTTGATGTAAACACGTTTGCCCGGAAGTATTTCAATGGTGGCGGTCATTTTAATGCAGCCGGCGGGTTCAATAAAGAACCGCTGGAAGAAGTGGTGATCAAATTCAAGTCCGCCATGAAGGAGAATGCGGACCAGTTAAGCAGTTATAAATTTTAAAACAATAAAACACCATGAAACAATT
>DMRT01000078.1 GCA_003455235.1 Chitinophagaceae bacterium | reverse complement strand
ACGGTGTTGATTTCAGCAAAGACGGAGGTATGAACTGGGACTGGATCAGCAAAGACGGGTACCATGCAGTTCGCAAAGCCAAAAAAGGAAAAGCGGTTTACTTCTCCGGTGGCGGCGGACGCATCGGGAAACTGGTTCAATAAAAAAGCCGGTGAAGAATCACCGGCCCCATCAGGTATGTTAGACACTACCTGTGTAAAACAATGCGTCCCAAATGAGTGTCTTCGCCAAGTCTTACAGGAACATTGTTTATGACTGAATCCTTATAACCATTGGAAGGTTTGATAATAACAGTGGCTGTGGTTGACCGGATTCCCCTGATCTTAAATTCTCCATCGTGTTCCGGGATGGCGGTAAGCGTATCGGTTCCGGAAACCGCCATTACAAGGGCTGGTAATGCAGCACCCGGCTGTATCTCGCCGTCTATTTCACCCGAATTGCCGTGGCAGAAATGTCCCAACCGCAACTTCAGTTCCAGCCGGCCATTGCTTTTTATACGGATAGAGCCATGTCCATCCATATCAAGCCATATACGGAAGCGCCTGATGCCGGTACTGTCAAAGCTGCCATGGTGCACATCAATGGTTATCACGGCATCGCTGCTGTTGAGGTCGAGCGGGATGGAAACGCCGTTGAGCATTACATAATTCCCGGTACCAAGTGTAAGCCGTATTTTCTTTATTTCACCGGCGGGAATATTACCCGACGCCAGCAGGGTATCGAGCCCGTTGCGGAAACGGAGGATATTATAAACACCGGGCCGGATGGTAAGCACATCCCAATGTTCTGCCCCGGTTGAATCTTCTGTTTTCACTTCCAGCTTCTGGATATTGATAAATATAGAATCAAAAAGCTGCGAAGGATCGTCGGTGAGCATTACCTCCAGCCTGCTTTGGCCGGCCGGGATATTTCCCGAATCATCCCGGGCTTCTTTCTGGCAGGAAAAAATGGTGACGGCAGCTGTGATAAGAATGAAAAGGAACCAGGGTGTTTTTCTGTTTTTCATACAAGTTGTTTTTCGATGATGAATTTAGTACGGGATAACACAACCAAATTAGTGCCTTAAACATGTTCGGGTAAATCAACCCTGCCGGGCAGTAATAATCGGGTACCGAATTGGGAAATCGGGCTGCTGAATGAAAACATGCCAAAAAAAAGCCCGGCAATGCCGGGCCCGGGTAAATGAGTTTTTGTTTCTTATTCAAGTCCGGTTATCACCTTTACCTTCACGTATTCTTTGAGCGTGGAGTTGTAGATCTCTTTTTCCACGTAACTAACTTTAACGGTTTTGTTGAGGTACTTCGCCGGTTCGTTCACGAGTTTGTTGGAACCTTCAAAGTATTCCATCCACCAGATCTTCTCCATCTTGCCGCTTCCGTCTTTTACCTGTATGTACGAAATATCACCGGGTACAATTTTGGTAAGCGTACCGGAAATACTAGAAGGAATTACCTCCATCTTCTCCTTTGCGGTATTGCCGCTTTTGCCGGCAATTTCTTTCAGTGCCGCGGGATTGTTCACAAACATCTTTAAAAAAGCGGGACAGTCTTTGGCAAGCTGCATACCCACATCTTTTCCCATGTTCATCATACTCTGCTGGTCTTCCATATCATACCCGCCGTTTTTCAGCTGGTCCTGGTATTTAAGAATGGCGGGCATCATGGCAAGGCCCAGTTCCATCTCCAGCTCTTCCATGGTTTTATTGGAAAAATCTTTTTTAGTGATCTCTTCACAGGTTTCTTTGGTGATCAGTTTTACCAGGCTGTCTTTTGAAAGCTGGGCAGATGTGAACAGGGAAACGGATAACAGGGTGCAGATAAGGAGCAGGCTTTTTTTCATAACGGGTGATTTGGTTTAATGCGGGTGTAAAATGCGGTATTATTTTTTAAAAGCAAAATAAACAGCGCCGAGAATCAGGATAAAACTGACCAGGTATTTCCAGTGAAAGGGTTCTTTCAGGTACAGCACGGCAAATACAGCAAACACAATAAGAGTAATCACTTCCTGGGTGATCTTGAGCTGGAAACCGGTAAACCCGTTTACATAACCCAGGCGGTTGGCCGGCACCATCAGGCAGTATTCAAACAGGGCAATACCCCAGCTGATGAGCACGGCTTTCCACAAGGGCATGCCGGTATTTTTAAGGTGGCCATACCAGGCCACCGTCATGAAAATATTGGAGGCGGTGAGGAGTAAGATGGTTCGGAGCATGAAGTGGAATTATAAATTATGAATTAAAAAATGGCGGTCAGAAGCGGTTCTTTAAATTAAAAATGGCTTACAGGATGTAAACCATTTTTAATTTTATTTATAAATTCTTAATTAATTCAGACTTCTGAAATCCACCGGTACCAGCTTGCTTACGCCGGCTTCCTGCATGGTTACCCCGTAGATTACGTCCACGGCACTCATGGTCATTTTATTGTGGGTAACGATGATGAACTGGCTGTTCTCGCTGAACTTTTTAATCATCTGCGTGAACTTGCCCACGTTGGCATCATCCAGCGGGGCGTCCACCTCATCAAGGATACAGAACGGGGCCGGCTTGATCAGGTAAATGGCGAATAACAAAGCCGTTGCGGTCAGTGTCTTCTCTCCCCCGCTCAGCTGTCCAATAGATGAAGGACGCTTGCCCTTTGGCTTTGCAACGATGTCAATCGCTGTATCGGCCAGGTTCTCCGGGTCCACCATAATCATATCGGCGGTATCGTCTTCGGTAAAGAGCGCTTTAAACACTTTCTGGAAATTTTCCCGTACCTGGTTAAAGGTATCGAGGAACTGCTGGTTGGCAGTGGCTTCCACTTCCTGAATGGTTTGCATCAGGCTTTCCCTGGCCGTTACCAGGTCGTTCTTCTGTTCCAGGATGAAGTCGTACCGCTTTTTCATTTCGGTATAGGCTTCAATCGCCGTGGGGTTGATTTCCCCGATATTTTCCAGGCGCTTGCGCTGGCGTTCGTTCTTTTCTTTCAGTTCTTCCAGCGGTGTATCGGTAGTACGTGGTTCGTCGATGATCTCATCCAGGTCAACTTTGAATTCCACGTTCAGCCTTTCTTTCATTCCGGCCAGCTGCAGTTTCAGATCCGTGAGTTTATCCTTGATCTCGTTCAGCAGGGTATCGATGCCTTCCTTTGATTTATGTTTCAGGCGAAGCTCGCTTTCCTTTTCGGCCAGTTCATTGCGCAGGTTATAATACGCCTGGTCGGCTTCGTTCAGTTTTTTCTCTTCGGCTTCTTTGTCGTGCAGCATGGTGATCACCAGCTGCTCAAGGCCACTGAGTTTTTCCGATGTTTCGGTGATGCTGGCCGCCGCTTCGCTCAGCTGTACATTGCTGCTTTCGATCTGCAGTTTCAGGTCGTTCAGCTGGTTGCTCTTGAATTCAAATTCCTGTTTCAGGGATGCGATCTTGCTTTGCTGTTTGGCAAAATGCAGGTTGGCATCATTGAAACCCGTGGTGGCCGTATTGTATTCCTGTTCAGCCAATGCATAGTCCTGCTCACCCAACTGTACTTTTTCGGTAAGATCTTTTAACCGGGTATTGAACTCCTCCAGCAGGGTACGTGTGCTGGCAATCTCCGAATGATTGGTATCCAGCTGCTGCTGCAGGTCGTTCACCCGGTGGGTGCTTGTTTCCTCGAGGTGATACAGGTTCTCAATCTTATTCTGTAATGAGAAGACGAGGTTGGTGAGGTTATTGATATCAGCCTGCGTTTGGCGGATGGCATTTTCCTTCAGTTGTTCATTGTAAGCAATCACATCGTTGTGATGGCTTTGAATGGTTTCTTTCAGTGCATTCACCACCGATTCCTGTGAAAGAATTTCTTCGGCCAGTTTTTCCAGGTTCTTAGCCCTTCCGATCTTCTTCCCTTCAAACAATCCCACACTTCCACCGGTGAGTGAATATTTTCCTTTTACGTATTTACCGGTTTTTTCCAGCACCACCGATCCGTTGCTGTTGCGCAGGGCATCGTCGTTTTCAGCAATGAACACATTGCCGAGTAAATGCCTGGCCAGGTCGGCGTATTTGCCATCGATCTCCACCACGCTCAATGCGGGAATGGTATCCTGCGGCTGGTGCTGCGCTTCAAAACTGCCGAACTTATCCAGCAAAAAGAAATTGGCCTTGCCTTTCTTGTTCTCATCCAGCAGGTGAACGGCCTGCAGGCCTTCTTCGAGGTTGTTTACCACATAATAGTTCAGGTATGGCTCCAGCACGTTCTCCACGGCTGCCCGGTATTCTTCTTTTACGTAGATAATATCACTCAGCAACGGAGCTGCATGATTCCAGCCCGCATTGTTGTGCAGGAACTTCACACTTTCAGGATAGCCTTCCATGGAGTC
>DMRT01000027.1 GCA_003455235.1 Chitinophagaceae bacterium | reverse complement strand
ATAAGTCAACAGTATATAGCAAGTCCATAAAAAGAAGACAGCCGTGACCGCGGCTGTTTTTTTGCATATAGCGGTTGCAAAAACCAGGTTGTATTTAATCCTCACCGGGAATTATATAAATCTCTTCCTCGAAACTGTAACAGCAGCCCCCCGGTTGCGGAATAATTTTGCATCATCAATTTTATCACAACAAAAAACAAAACAATGGAAGCAACAATTAAAAAATGCACATGCGCTGAAACAGGCATCTGCACTTGCGGCGATAACTGTCCCGGTACCGGATGTACCTGCGGTTGCAAAAGCTGCGCTTAATCAAACAGCCGGGAGAAGAAATTCTTCTCCCGGCTTTTAAAAAAACACCAAAACAAAACGATACGATGTCACTTTATACAATTGCCGGAACTGTAAAACTCGCCCCTGTTACGTTGCCGGAAGGATTAACGATGGAAGAAAGCACGGACATTTCACTGCTTTCAGCACTAGGAACCGTTAGCGCCGAAGAAGTACAACGGCGGCTGGCCAATGAGAACAATGCCTACGTGGCATTTATGAACAATATACCCGCTGCCTTTGGGTGGGTGGCCCGGGGAAAAGCCCGGATCGGTGAACTGGGACATGAAATGATCCTGCCCACCGGCAACCGCTACCTGTGGAATTTCCGGACCCTGGAAACATTCCGGGGCCTGGGTATTTATCCCGCTTTACTCCAATACATCCTGCAAACCGAAAGCAAGAAAGCAAACCGCTTCTGGATCATCCACGCCCCGGAGAACAAAGCCTCCCTCAAGGGCATCCGGAAAGCCGGTTTCCGGTATACAGGAAAACTCTACAGCCGCAATGGCATTACCCTGCTGCAGGAAAGCAGCATCGCAAGAAACTACCGCAGGCTACTCGCAGAAATGGGCATCCTCCTTTCAACCGAAGAACCGTTTGACTGCTGGAACTGCAGCAGCCCCTACCTGAAAAAAAGAACACCCACCTGTTGCTGCACAGGTACTGAAGAAAAATGTACCGGCAACCTCATTACAACCCCGGTTCACTGATTTGCCCTAAAAAACCGTAAACAACCTGGGCGCAGCTGAAGACAAACGACCCGGATCAATACCCCCGGCCCCCTTGTAAAACCAATCACTATTAAGTTGTCCGTTTCTGACGCCTTGCTGTCCGCCCGGCCGCTGAAACCCTTGATAGCTTTGCATCACAAAAAACAAGTAAAACGAAATAAAATGAAAAAAGCAGTATTTACCATCCAGGTCTTCAGCTTGCTGATCATGCTCCCGGCATACATTATCCTGGAGCTGGATTACAGAACGGTTGAACCCGGTGCACATAAAACAAATTCCGTAAACCGGGAAAATTCTGATCACTCCGGCTCCCGGGTATTTGAAAGCCAGGATGCAGAAAACACGAAGGGGTTGTTCGATTTTAAATCGAAAGCCTCCATCTGATAATAACATTCAAAACCAACTGTCATGAAAATCAAAAAAACACATTTCATTCTTCCTGTTGTCATCTTCATAAGCGCCCTGGTTATGAATGCCTGCAGGCCGCTCCGCAATTTTTATGATGCCCCCAAAGCATGGTCGGGCGACTATCCCGTAAAAGCCAGCTTACCGGTGCCTGATCCCGCTAAGAAAAACGTATTCATCATTGCCGACAGCAAACTAACGGTGCTGTTCGACATGCTGGCGCCCTATTATTTATTCAATGCCACGGAAAAGGCAAATGTTTACATCATTACAAAAGAGCGGGTGCCCATTTTTATTCGAAGATATCTTTTTGTAATGCCCCAGCTCAGCTTCCGGGAAGCCGATTCCATGCAGCTGCGGGCCGATGCCATCGTGATACCCGCCTTATCCATCCGGGACGAGCACCAGGATCCGGTGCTGATCGACTGGATAAAAAACCATTTCCTGCCGGAAACCAAAATGCTTTCCATCTGCGACGGATCCGCCACTGCCGCAGCCACCGGGCTGTACGATGGCAAACCCATCACCACCCACGCTTCTGATTTTGCCTACGTAAGTTCTCATTTCAGTAAACCGGTATGGGTACAGCATGTAACCGTTACAAAAAGCGGGAACCTGTTCAGTACAGCCGGCGTTTCAAATGCGGTGGAGGGAAGCCTTACCGTAATTGAAGAACTGTTTGGAAAGGAAACAATGAAAAAAGTATTACAGGATGTTCATTATCCTTCGGCAGAAATAAAAACAGCTCACCGGAGCATTGCACTCAACGGCAGCGATAAATTCAACGTACTCAAAAAAGTTCTTTTCCGGAAAAACAGGGATATCGGCGCCCTGCTGGAGAACGGCATCAACGAATTTGATATGGCCACCATCCTTGAATTATACGGACGCAGTTTCCCCGCTTCCTTTAAAACATATGTTTTGAACGGCTCCACTGTTCAGACAAAATATGGACTGGTCCTTATCTCCACCGGCGATAACAGGATCAAAGGCCTGGATGAGCTGCACGTGGTAAGAACAGAACCATTCTCCCCAGCGGAAGAAGCGGATCTTAAAAACACCCGGATCATCCGCTATCCTCATGAGGGAAGTGAATACCTGGTGAACACCTGCCTGGAACGGATCGGTAAACAGTATGGTCCGCGTTTCAGGAATTTTGTGAAAATATCATTGGACTATAACTGATCATTCGTCATCACTAATTTATAAAACTATGTTTTCAGCTATTATTATTGGATTCACCGGGGGCTTGCTCAACATTTTGTTTTTCACCATTCTGAAGCGAATGGACAAAGGCCCTCTCTATGCGCTCATTCTTTCAGGTATCGGCTTCCTGTATGTTGGTTTCGTGTGGACAGATATGCAGGCGCTGATCATCAACTCGGCCCAGGCAATATTGTTTGTCTTCATTGCCTACTATGGAATAAGAAAGAGCACATATATCCTTGCCACCGGGTATTTCCTGCACGGGATCTGGGACATTACCTACCAGTTTTTCCAGAACCCCGGGCTGATCCCGCCGCATTATGAATGGTTTTGTATGACCATTGATTTCGTCATCGGCATTTATATATGGGTATTCATAAAACAGTTTTCTCAAAAAGAGGCAAGACCTGAATCCATAAAAAGCAACCGCTCAACCAACAAACCATTACCATGATAGAGGTATTCAAAACAAATGTGCAAACCAAAACGCAGGCCAGGCGCATCCTGGAAATCCTGGAAAAGGGTTTTTCAGAGGCCCGGATAAACTTCGACCTGGCCGATTGTGATAAGATACTACGGGTTGACGGAATCACCGAAGCCGGCTCCCGGGTCATCGTGAATGACCTTCACCGCCTGGGTTTCAGCTGCGAGGTCCTGAATTAACCGCCGTCTGTTGCTGACTGTTTATTGTCTGCCCGGCAACGGCATCTGTCTTTACCTTTGAATTGATTATTAAAAAAGTTTGTATGCTAAAGATCGCTTTTATTATTCCCCCCACTGTTGAGTTGCTGGACCTGTCCGGACCGGCGCAGGTATTCACCGAGGCAAAGGTTCATGGAATGGAAGTAGAAATGGAGTTCTACCAATACAGCGAGAACCCCATCAGCACCGCCGGGCTTGGCTTCGGGAAAATAGCCCATTTTAAAACCGCCAAATTGAAACAAGGTGATTTTGTCATCATGCCCGGGATGGATAATGATTATGTGAACAGTTTTGAATTTAAAGCAGAAAGGGAGTTCTTCAACTGGCTGAAGGAATGTTCCCAAAAAGGGATCATCGTATGTTCAATCTGCAGCGGCGCCTTTGCCCTGGGCCACGCAGGATTACTGAGAAATACAGAATGCACAACCCACTGGAGAAGGGTGGAGGCCTTGCAGAAACAGTTTCCGGAGGCAAGGGTACTGGCTGATATTCTTTATATCAAAAGCAATACTATTTATACAAGCGCCGGCATCAGCGCCGGCATCGACCTGTCTTTAGCCATCCTGGAAGACCTGAAAGGGGCGCTCTTCACCCACAAAGTGGCAAGGGGGCTGGTGGTATATCACCGCAGAAGCGGCCGGCACAAACAACAAAGTATTTATCTCGATTACCGGAATCACATCAACCCGCAGGTACATGAGGTGCAGGACTACCTGATCGATAATCTTTCCAAAGAGAATGATATTGAGACCCTGGCTTCCATGGTGGGGATGAGCCCCCGCAACCTGAGCCGTGTATTTAAAGAAAAGACCGGCTCCACCGTTCTTGAATACCTCACGCTTTTGCGGATTGAATACGCCAGCACCATGATCAACAATCCAGATTATACGATGGAATATATTGCTGCGCAGTGTGGATTTAAAACGCCGAGGCAGCTGCAGCGGATACTGAAAGCAAATAATTAGATACAGAAAGTAATGGTATATCAGTCGAGCATTACGGGAAAAGGATCCCATGCTCTCTATTCTCCAATTCATCTCACCAGTTCGCCTTCGCAAGGATTCAGTGACGCCTGGCAGCACAAGGTGTGCACATTAATCCGATGCTTGTCGTGGATATCCGTTATCCAGATAGGGCAAAGAAGAGAAATGTGTCTGGCAGATTGTTTATTTACGGCTTACCCCTATTGCTTTACAAAACGTAGCGTCCTTGACTTATCTTCTCCAACACTACACTGGATGCTGTAAATGCCTGAAGCCAGGTTATCCACATTAACCGGTACGCTGTTGTAGCCTGCAATTACTGAAACGGTTTGCCTGTTCAGCATCCTGCCCTGTATATCAAAGATCAGCAATTGCATATTGGATGATTGTGTACTGGCAACGTTAAGCTTAAAACTACCGGCAGTTACAGGATTGGGTGCAATGCTTACAATATCAACCCCTTTAGCAGAATTTAGTAACGCCACTATACCACTGTAAGAAGTTTTACCATCTGCATCCGCCATTCTAAGCCGGTAATAGTTCATTCCTTTTAGCGGTCGGGTATCAGCATAATTAAATGGCTGGTTGCAGCGGACGGCATCAGCTGTAATGGTATTCAATCCACTGAAGTTTCGGGAGTCGGCACTTCGCTCCAGTGTCATGATTATCCCCGGTGTGCTGTTGCAGGTTACTTTCCAGTCAAGTAAATGGTTATTTCCCTGTTTTATACCCTTAAAATAGTTAACTGTAAAAGGCAATGGTCCATTCCAGAGGTTGGTATGTACGTAAAATCCGCTGAAGCCAGTAACATTTACAGTTACGGCCCAAATGGCTCCGGTGAGTACAACGCTCACAGGAGTCAATAAAACCCTAGTACCGGTATAATTGCCCGGAGTGCTGGTTGGCAAACCGCCGATAGGCGTACCATGAAACTGCGTAACTTTCAGGTTAGCAATATTCGGGTCGGTATTTCCTCCTCCTGCTAAGGTTGGCAATGCCGGCCATGCTGGACTGTTATTGGTATTGTATAAGGCAAAGTCGGCATCATTGAAATATAAAGTGATGGTTGCCGTTGCTGTGGCCGCAGCAACGGCCGGTTCAATATCGTAATGCCTTTGTACATAAGGTTCAGCATTAAAATAAAGTTGAGCTGCATCTCTCGTAACACATGCATTTATCATCCCGCTTACCGGGGCAGCACCCGAAGGCAAAACCCTGGCAATAAGGTTGCACCCGGCATCGGTATATATGGTACCGGTATTAATCACCGTCTTGTTTGAGCAAACAGAAGTGTTTACAATTCCTGCTAAAACTCCCGTATTATAAGCATCAAATTCATCTGCGCCAATATCAGGGGTGCTGGCACTTCGTGTATCAGCATCTATATCATTGCTGATGCCGCCAACCGGGGTTCCTTTATTATCAAGCGCACAGTTGTCGGGTGTTAAATGCAGATCCGTAGCCGATACAAAAACAGGCATCAGGCTTATTGAATTCGCATCCCTTGTACTAACCCTTGCCTGGTAAGCTGCTAACGTTTGATCACTGTTGGTTCCATCATAGAATATCAGGTTTGTTGCGGAGGGTGTGCCTGCATACAACAGGTTATAATCGGATGCAGCAAAATTGGCCAGGGTTGCATTGGAGCGCCGATACGCAACTGTAAGTCCTGTTCCATTGGCTGTGGATGTATTCACAATAATGTTGTCAACCATATTAAGCGCCCCGGTAGTAGCTGTGGCATTGGTCAGGTGATAGATACCTGATGTACCAAAATTGGTTCCTGCTGAAGCGGCATTGATATAAATGGAATTGTGATAGAGGTTATACGTGCTGTTTGCAGTGGTGGAGTTGACACTGATACCACGTACTGCGTCAGCCAGGTCAGCATTACCGGCCTCCAGCTTAGCCACAAAGTTATTGTACGCTGTAACGGTGATCCCATTATTGAAAAGCATTCCGTTCACCGAATTACTGCTTCCGCCGGATGAAAGCCCCGTTATACTGTTATCATGAATATTAACAGCAGCCGAGGTGCTGATGCTTCTTATTCCGTAGACATCGCCGGCTGATGAGATCAGCGTATTGATTGTGTTTGAAGAAACGCCAAGGGCGTTTGATCCTGAATTCGTAAGAAGGTAGATCGCACTAATTGTGCCCGCATTCGATATATTGCTGATGGTATTGGAAGTAATTCCCAAAGTCTGCCCCTTATCGATCCACAAGCCATAAAAAATACCGGTCCCCATCGTAACATTACTGATCGTATTACCTGAAATAGTTTTGTTAGGAGAACTGGCAGGAGTAAATCCTTCAAAGTCTTCAAAGCCGTAAAAATTGGTAGCGCCTGTTAGGTTAACGTTGGAAAAATTGTTCCCGCTTATTGTTAATGTTGATCCGCCGGCAGATGTGGGAACCGAATAGTACATGATCACATTACTTCCGGCTGCCGTTTTACTGAAACTGCCAGCAATACGGTTGTTGCTTACAATAGAAGCAGCCCCGGAAGGCATTGAACCATGCTTGTATATCAGTTTTACCTCGTTACTTGTATTTAAGCTCAGGTTGGTAAAGGTGTTATTACTGATGTTCGTTAATGGAACAATGGCCTGACAATAGATGTACTCATGGGTTCCCGTTCCTGTAACGGCTTGTACCACCCCCGTAAAATCATTATTCTGAATGGAAATAGATGTGGTTGGATCATTAACACTAGCTATCCCCCGTAGTGAAAATGTCTGAACTCCGCTGAAACTGATCAGCGAACCTGTTGCCGTGCCGAGTTGGTTATTATTTATATTAACCACTGCAAAGTTTCCTCCGTTCATAATAAAATTGACCTGCCACGTGTTAACAACAGAAAATCCATCAATGGAATTATTATTCACATTAACAGTAGTAGTACCCGCGCCGCCAGAACTAAAGATCGCGTAAACAGTGCTGGTAGTTGGAACTGTGAATGTTACAGCTCCGGCTACAGCATCACCGATCTTGTTATTGGTGATATTGATGGTGTTCGCAACGGCTCCATTAGTGAGGATTCCTCCAAAACCACCATCGGTCAGAGCGGTAACCCCGCGGATAACATTATTACTGATGTTCAATGTGCCCGGCGCAGAGTCATTAAAGATCCCCCAAAAACCGTTAAATGTGCCGGCAACCGTACTATTAAGCAGGTAATTATTGGTAATGTTGATGGTGGTGGTGGTAGACAACGGGGCCATCCCATTAGTTCTGATGCAAAACATGGTACTTACCGAGAAATCACTTGCCATCGTGATTGTATTATAGGATATTGTGGAAGTGAATGTTCCTGTGGGAGAGGCGGCTGTATAATGTTTATTGATCCCGTAAAACTGGGTGGTATTTACTCCTGTACCCACCAGGCCGCTGTTTAATGTATTATAGGAAACATTGTCTGCTACCTGGTGATTCATGAAAATGCAATACGACTGGCCTGAATTGGATGCATATGAACTGAGCTGGGCATTTCCACCCCAGTTGGTGATGGTATTGCCCGTTGCGGCAGAGCTTCCGCCTATATCGTTGCCTGAATCCTGGAAAGCTGCTGTGGCTGTGCCTATGAAGGTGATGCCCATCATGACGTTGCTGATATTGTTTCCATAAACCTTATTCCCGGAATTTGAGCCACTGAAAGCAGTGGCATCTGCATCGGTTGTTGGAGCTGCCGGAGTATGCCTTGCATTGCTATAAATGCCAAAACTGTTCCTGTAAGCTCTGTTAAGAGATATCGTATTGTTTTGAATGGTGTTATTCTGTGCTCCATCTGTTGTGGTTGCACGGAGTAAAGCGATCCCCCACTCGGTCATATTGTTTGATGCAGCCGGCGTATTAACTGTATTGGCAACATTTTCCTGCATGGTAAAATTCTGGATCGTAATATAGTCGGCACCAATGAGTTTGAAAATGGCATCATTTATATTACCCGTGGTTTGAGGTGCAAATGCAGTAATAATATTATTAGTTCCGGCAATGGTAATATTATTGGCAGCTGTTGTTGTTGCTGTGAACTGTATCACATACCCCCCTGCAGGCGCTGTTTGAGGATTGCCTGCATCCAGGGTAATGATCACCGGGCCACTGATGGATGTAATACCGCTTAAGGCTGTTATTGCATTGGCCAGTGAAGTATAGGTAGCTGCAAGATTAGGGGTAGTATTGGCAGGGTTCGTAACAGTTACCTGGCCAAAACTCAAACTGACCATTAAAAAGACTGTTATGATAAATAGGCAGATCGTTTTCATCTCAATATTATTACAAGTAAGGATTCTATTGTAAAAGTAGTTGTTTCTGCCGGATTCTCTTGCCCTTGAGGCAGGAACCGGAGTATTTGAAAATAGCAGTATTCATTATCTAACCTCCACCACCACATTTCCCTTCTTATGAAACCCTTCCACATAGCTATGCGCTTCCCGGATCTGTTCCAGTGTATACCTCCGGTCGATCACCGTTATTAATTTACCGGCTTCAATGATCTCTTTCAGTACGAGCAACCCGCCGGGAATTTTTTGGGGAGAACCCGTTACCGATACCCATTTTCCGGCAGCCTTCAGCAATTGTTTGGCGGCTGCTTTGGGTGCTTTGCCCACGGCATCAAAAACAATATCGAAGCGCTGTGCCGTTTTTGTAAATTCTTCTTTTGTGTAGTCGATTACATTGTCTGCACCGAGCGATCGTACCATTTCGGTATTGGAGGTACTGCATACAGCAGTAACATGCGCACCGAAGTATGTTGCCAGCTGAACGGCGAATGTTCCCACGCTGCCCGATGCCCCGTAGATCAGTACCTCCTGCCCCTTGCTGACCCCTGCTTTTTGTAAAAAACCCAAAGCAGTGAGTCCGCCGATGGGAACTGCCGCCGCTTCTTCAAAACTCATGCTGGAAGGTTTATGTGCAACGAGGTCATTTTCGGGAAGTGCTTTGTATTCTGCATAACCACCGAACTTCAGCCCGCAGGAAGCAAATACGGCATCTCCTATTTTGAACGATTTTACGTTCTTACCCACCTCCTCCACAATGCCGGCCAGCTCAAATCCCAGTACCTTCACCTTGCGTGGACGAAATAATCCATTGAAGAGTCTTGCTAAAAAAGGGTCCGCCTTGCGCAGGCGCCAGTCGCCTGCTGTAACGGTGGTGGCCTGTATTTTCACCAGCAGCTCATTATCTTTTGGTACGGGTTTTGGAATATCCCTTAGCTCCAGCACTTCCGGTGGTCCGTATCGTTCATATACTACTGCTTTCATAATTTTTTGCTTTCCGGTTGAATTGGCCGTGGTACAATTTCTAAAAGCATTCTTTCATCGCATCCTTTACCATTGTCTCCAGTTCCTTTATCTCTTTGGCATTGGGCGGCAGGCCAAGCAGCATATGTATCTGCCCGGCAAAACATTTATCCCAGACTTTCACGCCGGCCTTCCGCAGTTTGTCCGCATACAGTATTGCGTCATCCCTCAGCGGGTCGAACTCAGCACTGATGATAACTGCCGGTGGTAATCCCGAAATATCCTTTGTAAGAATGGGTGACAGCTCCGGGTTATTCTTTACGCCGGGTGCATAATTCTCCATGCTGAAATAGCAGGATGCTTTGGTGAGGAAATAACCGCTTGCATTTTCCTGGTAGGAGGGCGATGTTTCCATGCGCTGCGCACTTAAATCGGCCGGAAGTCCGTTCAACACCTGCAGTTTTATTTTTTTAACGAGGCCATCCTGTTTTGCTTTTTGTGTAACCACGGCGGCCAGGTTGGCGCCGGCGCTGTTGCCCATCAGCATCATGCGGCTGGTATCACCGCCGAATTCAGCCCCGTGTTCAACAATCCATTTGAATGCCTGGTAGCTGTCGTTCACTGCAGCCGGAAATTTATGTTCCGGCGCCACCCGGTAATCCACGGCAAATACAATGGCTTCATAGGTCTTTGCATCCTGCCACATCGTAAATTCCAATGCCGGAATCAATGGCGCTATAAATCCGCCTCCATGATAATTGATGATAATGGGAAGCCTGGTTTTATGCGCCGGGTTAAAGATCAAAACGGGGATGCTGTCGGCTGTAACCTTTACCCGCTTTACATCTTCTTTGGGATAAGGAATTACCGGCAGTCCCATGTACTTGAACCGGGCGATGGGTGTTGCACGCAGTTCTTCAATCGTCTGATCCTTAAAACCGGTAATCTTTAAAAAAGTGGCCGCCCGGGGATCCAGCTGGCGGGTTCCGCAGGATTGGGAAAAGGATGCTTTAATCCCTGCAAAAAAACAAACAGCGAACAGAATTTTTATTTTCTTCATAACGGGTTTATATTATGTAAGGGAGTTAACCGCAAAGTACGCAAAGAGTTTCGCAGAGAACGCAAAGAGAAATAAACGCTCTGCGTTCTCTGCGCAGTACCTGGCGTACTTTGCGGTTAAACCCCGGTTGCAGGGATTCAACTTGAATTTTGATCGTTGAGCATTGAATATTGAACATTAAAAAATACCCAATAATCAATTTTCAATTTTCAACCGCATGCCATTCCTTGTTCGGCATTCCTTGTTCCTTGTTCATTATT
>DMRT01000144.1 GCA_003455235.1 Chitinophagaceae bacterium | reverse complement strand
ATCATCTGGTCGAGGGTGATGGGAAGGGTGGTTTCGTGGCCGGCCATCACGTTGCTGGCACTGTCGCCCACCAGGATAATGTCGATGCCGGCATGGTCGAATATTTTTGCAAACGAAAAATCATAGGCGGTGATCATGGAGATTTTTTCTCCGGCCGCTTTCATTTTCTGTAAGGTGTTGGTGGTTACTTTTTTGATCTCTTTGTTGACAGACATAACACTTGTTTTAAATTAACGGATGACACTGGTGGAGTTGGCTCTGCGTTAGAATAAAACAAATCCGGGGAGCAGTTGAGACTGTAAATGTAGAACGTTTTTTATTGACGGCCGATTTTTTAATTACGGATGTTGTAACCCAGGCAAACCACCCCGGAACCAAATACCCGGGAAGAAACCAGCTCCAGCTTCCGTAACTCCCGGACGTTCCTGAACACCGGAATGCCTTTTCCCAGGATGACCGGGTTTATAAATACCCACACGGCATCCACCAGTTCTTCGGCCAGCAGGGAATGTGTGGCAGTGGGGCTCCCGAAAATCAGGATATCTTTTTCAGTGGCGTTTTTCAGTTTGCTAACCTGTTCCTTTAAATCCCGGCTTATTACCTGCACGCCGGGAATTTCCTTTCCTTCCCAGGATTTTGACAGCACCACTTTCTTTGCATTTTTATACCAGTTTGCGTGATGTATATCGTGGCTGCTGGCGCCGGGTTTTTCGGCAGCGGTAGGCCAGTAGGATTCCATCATTTCAAAGGTTACCCGGCCATAGAGGGCGGTATCTGTTTCATCCACGCGGCTGCCTACGTAGTTAAAAATTTCTTCGTCTGCATAAATCCAGTGCATTTCACCATTTGGCCCGGCAGCATACATGTCGAGCGATGTGTGCATAAATAAAACCAGTTTTCCCATGGTTGTTTTTTTATGAAAGTACAGAAAATATTAAAGGCGCCGGCTGCAACAAGCAACGGGCGCCTTACTGAATTCTGTGATTTACTGTTTCTGCTCCTCGTGGAAGCTGATCATCCAGTTGATGCCGAATTTGTCGGTGAACATCCCGAAATAATCGCCCCAGAAGGTGGCGTTCATCGGCATGGTTATCGTTCCGTTGTTGGAAAGGCCGGTGAACAGGCGGTCGGCTTCTTCGCGGCTGCTCACGGTGAGGGAAATAGAAAAATTGTTTCCCTGGGTATAACCCGGGGCCCATTCACCGCCGGTATCACTTCCCATGAGCATGGTTTCTTTACTGATGGGCAAACAAACATGCATGATCTTTTCGGCGTCTTCGGCCGGAATGGGTTTTGATCCTTCGTAAGCAGGCATTTCATTAAAACGGCCCATGTAGGAAAATTCGCCGCCCAGTACGGAGCGGTAAAAGTTAAAAGCTTCCTCACAATTCCCATTAAAGGTGAGGTAGACGTTGGCTGATGGCATACTTTGGTTTTTAATGTTAGAGAGTGAGCCAAAGTACAGAAATTCTATTTTGCGCCGGTTACCGTCTATACAATATAACAGGCGGTCCGCTGCTGAACTCTTTTACGATGAGTGTTTGTTTTCGCTTTTCCTGTATTTAACAGAAAGGCTGATCATTTTTTTGAGCACGGCCACATCAATATCCGAGAGTTTTTTTATGTAGATACAGGCTTTTGCCGACCGGTGCTTACCGAGCTTTTGCAGCAGTGCTTCTCTTTCTTTAAAGCCGGAAGAAAGATAGAGGGAGAATTCGGTCTTGCGGGGTGAAAAAGCGCAAAGGGGTGCATCGCCTTCCCGGCCGCTGTCGTATTTATAATGGTAGCTGCCGAAGCCGATGATGCCCGCGCCCCACATCTTTGGTTCGTACCCCGTTGCCTCTTCAAAGATTTCCAGCAGCTTGAGGCTGTCATCCTGTTTGTCTTTTCCCGCTTTTTTGATAAAACCGGTTACGCTGGCTGTTGTTTCTACCGTTTTTGCTTTTGCGTTTGCCATGGTTAATTTGTTTTTTTGAGTGGCAGGTTGTTGAACAGTACCAGCTGGAACTGGTTGCGGTTCGTGGTTTCCTGCGTTTGTGCCATAAAACCCAGTTCAGTGCGGAAGTTCCTGTTGATTACATAGCCCAGCGCTCCGTAGAGCCTGTTGCGATCGAACACCGGGGACCGGGTGTTTAAAAATACTTCATTATATGCAGAAAAATAAATCGTGTTTTTGCTCATGGTTTTATGATTGAGCGGCAGGTTCAGTGAAAGAAAATACCGCAGCCTGAATTGAAAATCACCTGGCAGAAAACGTTCTTCTGCCCGGTAGCGGTGCTGGAGGAATACCCGGCCGAAGTTTTGCCGCGTAATGAACTGCTGGTAAAGCCGGTGTTCATTGCTGCCGGTTTTGTTTTCCGTACCCGCCAGGTAGCGTTGTGAATGAATGAACCCATATCCCAGCAGGAGGTTGTTATTGTTTTCACCCAGGTTATACCCGATGCCGGTTCTGAACAGCAGCTGCTGCAGGTCGCCGGCGAAATTGAAATTGCGGTACTGTACTTCGTTCCACCAGTTCCATTTTTTATTGATGGATTGGTTGCCGAAATAAATGAACCAGTTGCCTACATCAGAGCGTTGCGCCAGCGCAGGCACACTGTTGCATGCAAGCAGGATGACCAGGATCAGGCGTAAGGTGTTGAAATGTGTCATTGAATCAGGGCAGGGGTTAAGAATTTGCTGCGCTAAAATAAAGCAAGCGGGCCAATTCTATATGGCTGTATCAGGCTGTTGTTATCCAGTTTGTTTTTTCTTCGGCATGGATTCGTTTGCCCGGGGCAGAAGGAACCCCGATGTGCCCGATGTAAAAAAATCCGAGCAGTTTGTCATTTTCTTCCAGGCCCAGGTAGGTTCTTGCTTTTTCATTATAGGTAACGCCCCCGGTTGTCCAATACCCCCCGAGGCCGTAAGCGGCAACAGAAAGATAAATATTTTGTACGGCGCAGGCCACCGCTTCAATGTCTTCAATTTCGGGGATGTTCTTTTTGGTGGAACGCTTCATGCCAAGCGAAATAATATGCGATGCCTTTAATGGCTGTTGCTGCAGTTTAATGTATTTCGCCTCGTTAAACGCATCGCCGGCATCCTGTTTATAAAGACCGCTTTGAAAATCGGCAAATGCTCTCAGTCCATCACCCGTGAAAACAGAGAATTGCCAGGGCTCCTGTTGCCCGTGATTGGGAGCCCAGGTGGCGTTGATCAGTATCTGCCTGATGATGGCATCATCCACTTTTTTTCCTGCTTTAAACTGGTCGGGAAAAACAGAGCGCCTGTTGCGGATGAGTTCATTCAATGATTCGGGGTTCATGGTTCTGTTGTTTGCTGCAAATTTCGCCGAACGGTGATTGATGTGCTTGTGAGATAGGAAAAAGTTTTCAGCTGCCGGCACCGGGAAAAGCAAAAGTTATCATCACAGGCATGTGATCACTGTACCGGCTCCAGGATGCATGATCGCCGATCTCCACCGATTGTATGCTTCTTGCCAGGTCGGATGATGCAAAGCAATAGTCCAGGTGATAGGGCTTGTCTTGATGTTTGTATAAATAGAATGTAGGGTGTGCTTCCTTTCCCTGTTCCTGGTTGTAATGCAGGTGATAGCAGCTTTTAATGCCTTTCCTGTCCAGTTTATTCACTACGTGCGAATGGTTGCCCACCCGGTATTTCCTGTCCCAGATGCTATTGCTGTTGAAATCACCGATGAGCATGGTTTGGTTACTTTTTATCCGGCGGTTGTAATAATGAATGGCTTTCCACACCTGCTCTACGTACTGGCCATCTGCATCGCCGGGATTATTGGCCCATATGGCAAACAACGTAAAATCAAAACCGCCTCCCGTAACTGTGAGCGGAATGACCGTCTTCAGTTCTTTGTTGTAATTGCGCTGCAGTTTAAATCGGAATGGGCTGTAGGAGAAAATGCCGAGCCCTTTATTCCTGTTCTCTCCGAACCAGCACATATCTGCCGGCGCAGGGATGTCATCAGAAAAAATTAATTTATCGGGGTGCTCGCATTCCGGTACGATGAGGATATCAGGATGGTGCTCCAGGATAACGGACGCTTTTTTCCGGAAAGCCATGTTGCAGTTCCAGGTGGTGATCTTCATGTTGATCTTTATTTCACTTCTTCCCATAAATGCCTCACCAGCCCGTCTACGAGCCCGATCTTGGGCACATACATTTCATTGGCGCCGGCCCAGCGCATGGCATTGATGTAAATGAGCAGGGCCGGTACAATTACATCGGCCCGGTCGGGGCGGAGGTTGTACAATCTCATCCGTTCTTCCAGGGTAACGCTGCCCAGTTCTTTGTGGTAATCACGCAGCAGTTCCAGGCTGATGGGTTTTCCTTCTTTCTTTTTGCTTAAGGAAAACACTTTGTTGATGTTGCCGCCGCTGCCGATGGCCATCACTTCTTTTTGCCCTTTTGTTACGGTTTTGATGATTTCCTTCATCACTTCCCATGTTTTTTCATTCACCATATCCTGCAGTAAACGGATGGTGCCAATGTTGAAGGATTCTTTATAGATCAGTTTCCCGTTACTGAAGAATGAGAGCTCGGTGCTGCCACCGCCCACATCAATGTACATGTAGCTGTGGTCTTTGTCGAGGGTTTCGGCAATGTGGTTCTCAAAAACGATTCCGGCTTCCATGTCGCCGCTGATCACTTCTATGGCAATATCGGTTTCCAGTTTTACTTTCCGGATCAGGTCATCTGCATTCTTTGCATCCCGCATGGCGCTGGTGGCGCAGGCA
>DMRT01000098.1 GCA_003455235.1 Chitinophagaceae bacterium | reverse complement strand
AAAAGACAAACATTCAGCCATTGAAAAGATATGGTACGCGGCGAAAATACTGTTTCAGCATTCAACGGATCATATCCGCCGGCTGGTAAAAAAAGATGACCAGGAAATCAGCATCAAGCCGGAATGGTCAGCATCTGCCGGGGCCATGATCGAAAATTTCTCTGCCAGCGAACTTGCCCGGTTTAACCTGTTGAGTGATTCCATGAAGACCATGTTCCGCAATGCAGCTATCAGTCCTTCGGTACTGTATTATTACATCCATTTTCCCAACCGGGTAAATACATTCAACAACCCGGTTGGAAAGGAAGTACAATTTGCCATGGCAGAAATGACTAAAGATATTGCTTCGGTGAATTCGTACTGTGCTTCACATGGTGCAAAGCTGCTTTTCCTGAACCTGCCTACACATTCTTTTGCCGGGCACAAGCAGCCTGCCCTGCCGGGTGATGAGCTGGATGGCTGGTATGCATCCAACAACCAGGTTGACCCGCTGTACCGGTGGGTGGCAGACGTAAACCAGGTTCCCTACCTGGAGCTCACGAAATTGATGAATGACACCGGTGATTATTTTTTCCGCTATGATGGTCACCCCAATGAACGGGGATATGAAAAAATAGCCAGCCTGGCAGGGCAGTATTTATTGGCAAGTGATCTTATTCCAAAAAGAAAGCAATAGTTGATATGAAATACATGATCATTGAACGGTACCGCCCCGGCAGGGTAAAAGAAATTTACGAGCGTTTTGATGCAAAGGGCAGGATGATGCCGGAAGGGGTTAAATATATTGGCAGCTGGATCAACACAGACGTAACAGTCTGTTATCAGCTGATGGAAAGTGATTCAGAAGAGAAACTGCAGGAATGGATCCGTTGCTGGAGCGACCTGGTTGATTTTGAAATAGTGCCCGTTATATCTTCTGCAACTGCCCGGGGAAAGGTTTTTACGAAGTAGAACTACTACCCGGGATAAATAAGCGTTCATAAACGATCTATTGGCTTAATTTTTGGGCGGTACCGGCAGCTAAAATCCCTACTATGAGAATGCAGCCAAAGCAGCTTTTTTTTCTTTTCATTTTTTTTATTCTGCTTATATCTTCCTGCAGCAAGAGCACAGAAGACGTTCAGCCTTTGAACAACGGTGGCGGTGGAGCGGGTAATGGAGGAGGAGGCACCGGCGGTACGCTTTGTTCCGCCACAAAAGCCGCCGCAGAAAACATCCAGCTATTCCCGGCAGATAATCCCTGGAACAAAGACATTTCAGCATCACCCGTTGATCCATACAACACGCAGATCATTGCGGCCATTTCAGCACCCGCTATCAAAGCCGATTTTGGCAGCGGCTTATGGAACGGAGCGCCCATCGGGATTCCATATGTGGTTGTTTGCGGCAGCCAGCCAAAGATCAACATCAACTTTACCGATTATGGCGATGAAAGTGACCCCGGTCCGTATCCCACGCCGCTGAATGCACCCATTGAAGGCAACGGCACGGGTGATTCGCACGTGATCAGTGTGGATGTGGAGAATAAAAAATTATACGAACTCTTTAATGCGCACGTGAACGGAAATCATTGGGATGCTTCTTCCGGTGCCATCTTCGATTTTACTTCTAACCAGATGCGTCCCGAGGGCTGGACCTCGGCCGATGCAGCCGGACTGCCTATCTTCCCGGGTCTGGTGCGTTATGAAGAAATACTGAAAGGAGAGATCGATCATCCCATCCGCTTTACGCTTACCAGCAGTAATGTTAAGCCCGCTTATATTTATCCCGCCCGTCATAAAGTAAACAGCAGCGGCGGACAATACTCCCTGCCTTTTGGAGCAAGAATCCGGTTGAAAGCAGGGTTCAACATCAGCACTTATTCAGCCACGAATCAAATCATCCTGCGTGCCATGAAAAAATACGGGTTGATCCTGGCCGATATCGGCAGCAATCTCTACATCAGCGGGGCACCCGATGACCGATGGAACAATGACGACCTCCGCAAACTCGGGCAGCTACACGGAAGTGATTTTGAAGTGGTGAAGTTTAATTGATCATTGATAGTTGGATATTGTGCATTATTAAATATTCAATACGCAATGCTCAATATTCAATGTTCAACAAAGACCCTGCTGATATTGATTAATCTTACTTCAGGAAACGGTACGTCCATTTTACCAGGAAGATATTGCGTGCGTTTCCCCCGCTGAATGCATTTTTGAAAAGGCTGCTGGTGATGGGCGAATCAAGATCGCCAAATGCATCCGGTGTATTTCCCTGCGACCATACGAGATAAAATTCTGACCCTGGCTTATATTCCCAACGTATGATGAGGTTGGAACGAAACTGAACAAAATTGAAATCAGGCTTGCCGAAACTGTAATCAGTATTGCCATCTTTATCTTCATCCACCAGGTAGGTGTCATTGTTGAAACTGATTTGTGCCGGGGTGAATTTTGTGAAGCGGTCATCCAGGTCTTTTGCCAGCGGGTTAGATACCCACGCAAAATTCCGGTATTCAGGCCGGGTGATGAATGGCTGGCCATAGTATTGTATGGTCAGGTCGGGGGTAATGTTGTAGCTGAGCCGGCCGGTGAACCGCAGCGTGGTTTGATCCACTTCACCCACAATGGTACGCTGTTTATTATTGTAGGTTGCACTCTCCACAAACTGGTCCTGGCGGCGCCAGTTGTAATTATAATTAACCCCAATGCTGAGCTTGAGTGCATTCATAGGCACCAGGTTTACGGTAAGCCCGGCGCTGTTAATGATCATGCTGTTGTCGAATCCCCACCATTTGAAAAGGTTAACACTGGCATAGACTTTCTTCCGGTAATCGCTGTTTACATAATATGTCCATCCGATGCCGGGTGGCCTTCTCAGCGAACCTGCACCACGCAATGCGGTGTTGGAAACATCGTATGGATTCCAGGTAACACCCGTGCCGCTTTGCCAGTTGTTGCGGAACGTGGCATGGCTGTTTACATTAAACTGTTCATACAAAAGCTGCCCGCCAAAGTCCCAGCGGAACCAGTGATTGTAATTCAGCCTGGCATTCCGGAAAAAAGAAAACGGACGTTGATAATGCAATCCCACCCATGTCCAGTGATTGATTTCATTGGCGGTAAGCATAAAGCC